>NZ_CP020038.1:600000-900000 GCF_002157225.2 Agarilytica rhodophyticola | reverse complement strand
GGATGAGGCAGATACCGAAGAACAAGCCGCACGTATTACACTTGACTGGACACCAACGGATACTCTTGCTTTCACATTGAAAGCAGAAAAAAATGAATTTGAAACGAAGGGCCGTCCAATTGAAGTGATCAGCGACGTGCCTCAAACCGCTGGCGGTGCAACTTTCGCTCAGACTCTTGGGCTTCTTAGTGCACCTGTCTTTGACTCAAATTTAAACTACCAGCGGCAAGCTGATGCCAATGAGTTCAGTGACAACGAAATTACTAACATAACACTGACCACCAGCTATGAATTTAACGATCACACCTTAACTTTCGTAACAGGAAAGCTATCGTTTGATTACACAGAATTATGTGATTGTGACTTCACTTCTGCAGAAATTCTTAACCTGGAGTTATTTGAAGACTACGATCAGTTCAGCCAGGAAATTCGTATCACATCTCCGCTGGGAGAAACTTTCGAGTGGATTGGTGGCTTGTTCTACCAAGACTACGATCAAACTTTTCGCGACAATTCCTTCACCTCTGGCGATAACTTGCTAACTCGAGTTGGCTTGAGCGCAATCGCTAATACAAGTGCAGACCGACGCTTCGAGCAATCGTCGGAGGCATGGGCTGTGTTTGGTCAAGTGACCTGGAATATCAGTGACTCTTTGCGTGCAACCTTTGGTGCCAGATACACCCAAGAAGACAAGGAAGCAAGCAAAGTTCTCGATATTTTAGACATCAATGGCCAACCGGTTAATGACCCAGTTATTGGCTTTACTTATCTAAGCGCGTTTGTATTAGAAAGTGAGGCTGCAACGGTGGATTTCACTCCAGGAGCTAACTTTGGCCAACCGCTGCAAAACTCAGGGCATAATATTTCAGCTGAGCGCGACGAGTCTGCGTTCACACCGCTTGTTATTGTAGAGTATGACTTTACACCTGATACCCTCTTATATGCCTCGTTCACCACAGGCTTTAAAGCTGGCGGTTTTGACCCCCGATCCAACAGTGTAGGTGATTTTGCCTCGTCTTCACCCGCAGGCCCTGAACAAAACCCAACACGTAACTTCGAGTTTGAAGAAGAAACAGCTGTGGCTGCAGAAATTGGCATTAAGACATCTCTTGCTGATGGCCGAGGTGAATTGAATGTATCGTTGTACAGGACTGACTACGAAGATCTTCAAATCAGCCAGTTTGACGGTGGTGCAGGCTTCAACGTTGGTAATGCAGGAGAAACGCGTGTTCAAGGTATTGAAGTAGATGGTAGATGGTTACTCACTGACGGTCTGACTGGTAGATATGGTATTTCTTTCTTAGACTTTGAATATACCGACTTCCCCAACGGCAACTGTAACCTCACGCAAATTAATGATGCCAGTGTTGGTACTGCAGACCTTGATGGTGACGGTGATTTCGAACTGTGTAATTACACAGGCCGAAGAGGTGTTTATACACCGGAATACACTGTCAACTTAGGCCTTGATTATTTTACGCCAATTACTGACAGCATCGACTTTGTAAGCTTTATCGATGTACAACAGGTAGATGGTCACAATGTTCACGTGAACCTAGATCCTATCGGCGAAATTGACTCTTATACATTGCTAAGCTTAAGAGTGGGCCTTGAAGGTGAAAAATGGAGCGTTGGTGTACTAGGCAAAAACTTACTGGATGAAGAAGTACTTTCATATGCAGCAGACCTGCCTTTGTCAGCTAGCAACTTCAACACCAGCTCTCAATACGCCATTGTTCGCCGCCCAGCAACAGTTGCACTTGAAGCCACTTTAAAATTCTAATCCACAGAAGTTAGTAATATTATTTAGAGCCTCGCCAATTAAGGCGGGGCTTTAAATTATTAAATCACCAAATTATTTAACCACTTTTATAAAAACATTAAAATTAGCTACTTAATTTATGGCGTGAGCACTATTGCTGAATTGTCATTAAAATGGCGTATCAAATAAGACTGACCTAACAAATAAAATAACTTAGGGCCTGCACTATTAAATTCATCTCATTTCCACAGCGTTTTTCCTGCAAACGATCAAGGCTTACACACATCTGTCGAAGCTTTTAATTTTATTGGCAACTCAGTTTATAAATATCATCATTAATAACTGACATTATGCCGATATCAACACAAGATAGTAGCGCTAGTCGAAGATTACTTCCTCCAACTATTGCAAGGCCACAAGCAAGGTATTCATAGCTTGAGTCCTGTAAGCCATCTAGACCAATGATGCTTATCCCCCTTCGGCTGTATCACGTACCTATGAAAATCAAAAATCATTATTGAGTACACAAGCAGAAAATAGCAAGGAATTAGAAAAAGATTATCCAATACTCCCTGCTGCAGATTAGAAAAAAATATCAAGTAAGTGAAACAGGTAGTTATTCCATTCCTCCTCCCTACGCAGGCCTTCATACTTTATTTAATAAACATGAAGAAATGATACCCATCATTATTGACGATTTATTATCACAGAAATCAGGGAAAAGTGATCATAGTTTGAATGCATTATATTGCCTAAGTGACAAATTTAAAGGTGGCAGCCCTTACATAGTAACAAAGGCAGTAATCGCACTTTCAGAAAAATCAATAAACGAGAAATCTATGGAATTAGGAACTACTATTTTACATAGTATTTTGGAAAATTATGCCAACTAGAATAATTTAGAAAAAGGACAAACTATCGCTGACACTGCTAAAAGATTTAAAAAAGTTTATCAGACAGTGGATTATTACAAAGCTTCATTGATAATAAGAGGCTCAACAATCAAAACCATCAACATTTTTTTATAATTTAGCTTTTGCCATCGATATAGGACTTTGGCGTTATTCCTATGATTTCATTGAAATCACGAATTAAATGAGATTGATCTGTATAGTCAAGCCAGGTAACTACATCTGCAATATCAGCGCCTTCATCGTCTAACATTTCAAGTGCTCGATGAAGGCGATATTTTCTAATAAGCCATTTAGGGCTTACCCCTAAATGCTCTTTTAAACAACGTTGAATTGCTCTTACAGATAAACCTGCACGAGAAGATAAAGCATCTACCTTAGCAATATAGATGTCATTTTTAATTGTGTTCACCAACTCCCTAGCTCTTAGCATAGAAGGCAATGGTGTAGAGGTAAAAGGCATTAGATAGCGTTGCAGGGCTTGTACTAATTCCTGATCGTTGTTTGCAGACACCAAGCCCTCTATAAGCTCAGGTATATCTCCGCCGAACACATCCTCAATTCTTAATTGTCGGTCGATATAATCTGCGGGCTTAGAATTTAAAAGGGGAGTCAACGCACCCAATTCGAATTTAACACCAACAATAGATCCACTATTTACCATTTTATACGAGTAAGCCTTACTCACTGGCCCTAAAATACTTAATTTTCCCTCATTGAAGAGCAAATGGAAGTTTAAGTCTGGCAAGTTCTTTTGTATGTGAGGACGATCTTCAGGTAATTGCCAATCAACAAACCAAAACTGCTCGACGAAACCTGCTAATAACGCATCAGGGAAATACCTTCGTAGGCGATAATTTTGTGCGCTTTTACTTTGGTGGAGAACGCCTTTGACTTTACTAGTGTTTATTTTCACATCATCACTATCGATAAGTTATTCCGCCATCGCCTAAGGCAATGAATGACGCCTTTTTACAATACTTTCATTACATAAGATAGTAACTTTTAGTGCTATGTACAACGATTACGAGATCACAACGATGAGACAGCAAACCGAAGAAAAAAATATAGAATTAAAAGGTATATTTCATATTGAGGACTGGCAAGAATCAGCAGACTCAGAAATGAGTGGTGGAGCCAAGTTAACAACGGCAAAAGTCCAGCAAAGATATGAGGGAGATATTGTCGGTACCAGTAAAACTCAATATCGTATGTATTATAAAACCGATGGGAATGCTTATTTTAATGGTTTCGAGAAGATTTCAGGCTCAATTAGATCAACAACCTGCCAATTAGTACTAAAACATGATGGGATATTTGAAAATGGACAAGCGAAAAGCCAATTTACTATTGTTGAATGCACACCACTTTATGAAATGATTGGCAAAACAGGCAGGTTTATATCTACACAAGCAAAACAAGCATCTTATTGTATTGCGAACAATAACTAAAAGCCTGCTAACTATTATTTTTATTACAGCATATTTTACATGCCGCATTTTTACTGACTTGCATATAGCGCCACTGGTTTTTTAAACCATCAAATAAGCCTAAACGGCCAGTCGCTGTTGCCAGTCCTGCTAGGAGTTTCAGCGCTTCAAGGGCTTGCATACAACCAATAATACCCACAACCGGTGAGAAAATACCGTTTTCCGAACAACTCAGTTGTTCATCATCCACATGTTCGAAAATACATTCATAACAGGGCGAATTCTCATCGCGGAAATCAAACACACTTAGTTGACCTTCAAAGCGAATGGCCGCCCCAAATACCAAAGGGCACGATACTCGCAAACAGGCACGGTTTAATCTTTGACGCGTCGCTAAATTATCGGAGCAATCCACAACCACATCCACGTCGACGAGCAGTGTCTCTAGATCATCTTCGTTAAGTCGTTTATCAAGAGCAACCACTTGCACATCGCTGTTCAGGGCATGCATCGCCGTTTTTGCAGATGCTACCTTTGTCATTCCAACAGCTGCTTGAGTGTGCATAATTTGCCGTTGTAAATTGCTCAACTCCACTACATCATCATCACTAACAATTAACTTACCCACGCCCGATGCAGCTAAATACATACACACAGGAGAGCCTAAGCCACCAGCACCAACAACGAGAACGCGGCCAGCATTAATGGCTTCCTGCCCAGCAATATCAACTTGTGGAAGTAAGATATGTCGTGAATATCTTAGCAGCTGATCATCATTCACTATTTTGTCCTAGGGTCACTCTATCGTTGCCACCATAATCTTGCACACTTGTGACTCTGTGATACCCCGCTTTAATAAAGATATCTTGCACTGCGTCTTTTTGCTGCCATCCGTGCTCTACCATCAACCAGCTATGGCGATTTAAATACTTTTGACCTTCATTCACAATATGCTGAATATCAGCCAAGCCATTATCCTCAGCGACTAATGCACTATAAGGCTCATAGGATAAGCCACCTTTACTAAGATGTTCATCTTCAGCATCAATATAGGGGGGATTGGAGACGATTAAATCAAAACTTCCGGAGACACTTTGGTACCAGTGACTTTGATAAATCGACACATTCTCCAAGCAATGCCTATCGCGATTTTTGGTTGCTTGCTCAATTGCTTGCTCGCTAAAGTCTACGGCGTCAATTCTACAGTCACGACGCTCCTTGGCCACAGCCAAAGCAATGGCTCCGCTACCTGTACCCAGGTCTAAAACTCTGCTATCAGGAGGCAAATGTTTTAACGCTTGTTCGACAATAACTTCTGTGTCGGGACGAGGAATTAGAGTATGGCGATTGACGTAGAATGGCATGGACCAGAATTCCTGCTCGCCAATAATATATGCCACCGGCTCGCCTTTTAGACGACGAACCAAAGATTCAGCAAGTTTATTTTCTTGCTCTTGGGTTAGCATTTTTTCTGGCCAGGTAAATAGATAAACGCGATTTTTTCCCAACACCCAGCTTAATAACGTTTCTGCATCTCGACGAAAGTTATCATCACATTGGCGCAGTTGTTCACAAGCTTCGTTCAACCATGATGCGATAGATCGAGTCACAAAAATTATTCGCTCAACGCTGCCAGCTGATCTGCTTGATATTCATTGACCAAAGGCTGAACCACTTCTCCCAAATTACCTTCCATGACTTCATCTAATTTATAGAGGGTGAGATTAATTCGGTGATCCGTCACTCGGCCCTGGGGATAGTTATAGGTGCGAATACGCTCTGATCGATCACCACTTCCCACTAGACTTTTACGTTCTTCTGACTGATTTTGCGCCGCTGCATCCCGCTGGGAGCTTTGCAATTTTGCCGATAGAAGAGACATGGCTTTGGCCCGATTTTTATGCTGTGAACGTTCATCCTGACATTCCACCACAACGCCCGAAGGAATGTGAGTAATACGGATAGCGGAGTCTGTTTTGTTAACATGTTGCCCACCGGCTCCTGAAGCCCGGAAAGTATCAACACGAATATCAGCTTTGTTAATTTCAATATCTTCTAGCTCGTCAGCTTCCGGCATCACCGCAACAGTGCAAGCCGACGTATGTATGCGCCCTTGAGATTCTGTTTCCGGTACGCGCTGCACACGGTGAGCACCGGATTCAAATTTAAGCTGTGAATATACGCCGTCGCCAACAATACGCGTGATGATTTCTTTATAGCCGCCGTGTTCACCCAGGCTCTCACTAATAACTTCTACTTTCCAGCGCTTATCCTCAGCATACTTGGAGTACATGCGGAATAAATCACCAGAAAAGATAGCAGCTTCATCTCCACCTGTTCCCGCTCGAATTTCCAAAAATACATTTTTGCTATCATTGGGATCTTTCGGTAGCAGTAACTTTTGTAGCTCAAGCTCCATGGGTTCAACTAAAGCTTCATTGGCTTTAATTTCTTGTTGGGCCATTTCACGCATATCGGCATCACCATCCTTTAATAAGGATTTAGCTTCTTCGATATCATTCATAACACCGCTGTAGCGCTCGAAGCTTTTTACAACGGGTTCGAGTTCTGCATACTCTTTGGAAAAATCGCGAAATTTATTTTGATCACTAATGACACTAGGATCGCTCAACAAAGCGCCAACTTCTTCATAACGCTCAACAAGTTGAGAAAGTTTTTCTACTATCGATTCTTTCATTTTTTCTCACGTCAACAACAAAACTTCAGCATTATTGCTAGCTAACATACACCTATCAACAGGCGCTAGTTAACAATAAAACTGTGTTTTATTTTTCTTCATCTAATTCGGATAAACCAAATAGAACTTCCATTGCCCGCACGATATCGTCGCGGCCTGCAGCACCTGCTTGTTTTACCTTGGCGGTAGGCACATGCATAAATTTATTACTTAAGTTGCGAGCAAGCTGAGTAATGACTTCTTCTGCGTTGGCACCATTACTGAGTAGTTTAAGGCTTTTGTCCAATTCCTGCTCGCGCACATTATCCACACTTTTGCGAAACGCTTTAATGGTGTTAACCGCACTACTCGAACGCTGCTCGCGAATATAGGACTTAACACCTTCTTCAATAATCTCATGAGCGATTTGAGCTGCCTGCTCTCGAGATCGCATATTTTCGTCGATAACCTCTTTTAAGTCATCAACTGTATACAAAAATACGTCAGCAAGATTACCGACCTCAGGCTCAATATCTCTGGGAACGGCAATATCCACCATGAACATAGGCTTGTGCTTACGTTTTTTAAGAGCCCGTTCAACCGCCCCCTTGCCCAATAATGGCAACTGGCTTGCAGTAGAAGATATAACAATATCTGCTTGATATAGATAGTCTGGAATGTCGGCAAGTAAAATGGCTTCGGCAGAAAACTTTTCAGCCAAAATCTTGGCATTCTCAAGTGTTCTATTGGCAACAATCACTTTTTTAATGCCTTGCTCAAGTAAATGACGCGCCACCAGCTCAATGGTCTCCCCTGCCCCTATGAGCAGCGCCACATCTTGCTTCAAGTCTGAAAAAATTTGCTGAGCTAGACTAACGGCAGCATAAGCCACCGACACCGGGTTTTCGCCAATCGCCGTTTCTGAACGAACACGTTTAGCAACAGAAAATACTTGCTGAAAAGTGTTATGCAGTACGCCGCCAAGCACACCGCTTTCGCGAGCAGTGGCATAGGATGACTTCATTTGTCCAAGAATTTGAGGCTCACCCAGGACAAGGGAATCGAGGCCACTGGCTACCTTCATCATATGACGCGCAGCTTCTTGGTCATTGTGCACATAATGAGCATTATGAATTTCAGATTTGGGAACATCTTTACAGGCAGCCAGCCAATCGATCAAGTCATCAAGACCACCATCACTATGGCAATAGATTTCCGTACGATTGCAAGTAGAAAGGATGGCTATCTCATTGACACCATCACGCGCCAACGCATCTTGCAATGCAGGCTCAATCTGTGAAGGACCGAAAGATAACTTCTCTCTAGTTTCAATACTCGCTGAATTATGATTAATACCAAACGCAAAGAATGCCATGAAATCTCATCTAATTTAGGCGTTAACAATCCTATTGATTATTAAAAAGGGCAACATTTTCTGCTGTACCAAGTGATAAGGCAAGCGCTCCTTTCAACAAGGAACAGTATAAAACAAACAATACGGCACTATAGAGCCATCTCTAGCGAAATGTTTAACGTTTATGTAACCCTTTGGTCTATGTTCGCGCCACATAGCGCATATTGCCAAGACAAAGCCAAAAATGAAAATCATTTGCAATTACCATTAATCGCTAACAAAGCCACTGAACGTGATATAGGTTCCACACTCAATAAAACAAGGGCACCTTATGGGCCGCTGACGGTCAAAACATTGTTATACTGATAAATAGGGCCTAGGTTTTGCTCATACCGCTTACACAAAAGAGGGCTAGCACTGGATTCGTCTTTCTATTATTTTCTTTCGTAAAGAGTTCTTGCGTAACAGGATTTATAGAGAAGGCAGCTCTTAAAACCAATATTAAGTCCGCCCGGACTAATATGGACAGCGAGATGCGTGGCAAAATCTAGCGTCTATGCGACATCTGCAGCCCTAGGTAGCATCCATATGAACAACCATTTATGGTAGACATAAGCAGGTATAGCATATTCAAGATAAATGGCATAACGAGTATTTATAAATGGGTTTTCGTAGTTTCAAACAAGGTCTCATTCGCTCCAGTTGTGTAGCGACACTCAGTGTTTTTGCATTACATGGATGCACGACGAACCCAACTCATACAGCAGCACAGACAGAAGTGCCGGTAGCACCAGAGGAAAAAGAGGTGTTGAAGCTGGATGTTGTGCCCGACAAACCATTCCCTATCGACACGTTATATGCCCTGCTCGTTGCCGAAATGGCGATTGATCGCAAGCGCTACGATATAGCCCTTAGCAACTATGTCCAGCAAGCGATACAGACCAGGGATGTTACCGTCGCCTCCCGAGCAACTCAAATAGCCCGTGGACTCAATGCACGACAATCAGCATTGGAAATGTCGCAGCTCTGGTCAGAACTCGACCCTTACAATTCGGATGCCCGTCTTATTGCTTCAATAGAGCTAATAGAGGCAAATGAATTACTAGAAGCTTTTGCTCTGTCTAAGAAAAACCTTGAAAACGGTGACCCAACTGCTTTTGAAAGTATTGCTGTAAAAGCAGAAAAAGACGACATAAAGATTGTTAAAACTCTGTTGGAAAAATACTCAGAATTACTCAACAATCACAAAACAGACATTGGCTTATGGCTTGGTTACTCCATACTCCTGCAGCAAGCAGGCCAGTTGGAAGAGGCTTTAGCTGCAGTAGATAAAGCCAACAAGATAGACAAGGACAACTTTCGAACAATCTTCCAAGAAACACGCGTTCTTCACAAAATGGGTAAAGCCGAGCTGGCCAACGAACGTCTTGGACAACTGGTAGATAAAAATCCGAACAATATCGGCCTGCGAGTTCGCTATGCACGGCTCGTGTGGAATACATCACCTGAAACCGCCAGAGAACAGTTCCAAATACTGCATGAGCAATCTCCTAACGATCAAGAAATCCTTTACTCACTAGCATTAGTGGAAAAAGATCTTGGATTGTTGGATTCGGCCAAAGATCACTTTGTTTTGCTGTTGAAAAACAACCAATACCCCTCTGCTGCGCATTATCATTTAGGTGATATTTTGCAAAAGAAACGCAAAATTAAAGTAGCTTTCGAGCACTTTATGCAGGTGGGAACTGGGCAAAATTACGTGGCCGCAACTATTAAGGCAAGCGACATTCTTGTTAACCAGAATAAACTCGATGAGGCTTTAAGTCTTATCAAAACACGCCAGCAAACTTCTACTGAGAGAACACAAGAGAGCCTCTTTATGCTTGAGGCTGATATCTACTCTCGTACAGGCAAACTACTTGAGGCCAAAGAAGCCCTCACCAATGGTCTCAAATACTTTCCCGACAGTGAGCGCATACTATATTCCAGGGCAATGTTAAATACCCAAATCGACTCCATTGAAGCTGCAGAGAAAGACTTAAAAAGAGTATTGGAATTAGTGCCAGAGCATGCCGCGGCCCTAAATGCCTTAGGCTATACTCTGGCGGACAAAACTACTCGTTACCAGGAAGCATACGAATATATTAAGCAGGCGTACGCCCTGACTCCCAATGATCCAGCTGTTATCGACAGCTTAGGCTGGGTAGCCTATCGTTTAGGCAACTTCACCGAAGCATTAAAAAGATTGCGCGCAGCAATGAAAGCTTTTCCAGACCATGAAATTGCAGCTCATTTAGGCGAAGTATTGTGGGTCAACGGCAATCACAAAGAGGCCATCGATGTATGGAAACAAGGATTGGAACTGAGCCCTGAAAGCAAAATTATAAAGAACACACTCGATAGGCTTAACGCTGATATAAAATAACGACATTTTTTCTCTGATGACCATTAACATTCTTAGTGATGCTACTGCCCAATGTATATACGTTGCTCGCGCTTACTGCTTACCCTGCTAGTTATTACAGCTTTTCTTGCCGGCTGTGCTTCAGCCCCCCAGAAATCTGGATTAAAACGCTCAAAAGAGGGATTGACCCACTGGCAGGCTAAAGGCAAGCTTGGAATTATCGCAAATGGCAAGTCAAAGTCAGTCAGCTTTAACTGGCAAAATTCAGGGAATTTTTTTGATATTCGCTTTCATGGTGCATTAGGTATCGGCAGCGCTCAGCTAAAACAAGATCGCGACGGCATTAGCCTAACGACCAGCAAAGATGAATACCATGCGAAGTCAGCTGAAGCCCTCATGCAAGATACCCTAGGCTGGTATGCTCCTGTGAGCGAGCTTCGCCATTGGATCAAAGGCATTGGGTCGCCACAATCGCCAGTAGAACAAAATAGCGTTGCACCGGACGGCAGGCTTCTATCACTAGAACAGCAAGGCTGGCTGATTGAATACCAGAAATATCATGAGAACCTAAGCATCAGACTGCCCAAGAAAATCATTGTTTCGCGCGATAAACTTAAGCTCACAATTATTATTAAAGACTGGCGATTCCAGGACTAACGAATCAATGCAAGTAGCTGTACCAATGCCGACGACATCAATACCAACAGTATCAATAACATTGCCATGCCCAGCAAAGCTCAACCTTTTTTTGCATATCACAGGTAGGCGCTCCGACGGCTACCACGATTTACAGACAGCATTTCAGCTACTGGATTATGGTGACGAAATAACCATTGAGGTTAATGATAGTGACAAGGTGTCCGTTACAGCACCTATTGCGGGCTTAGCACAGGTAGATAATTTGATTTATCGTGCTGCACATATGCTCAAGTCTTACACTGGAACCGATATGGGCGCACATATTACTCTTGATAAACAGCTGCCTATAGGTGGTGGCATTGGCGGTGGCAGCAGCGATGCGGCATCGACACTGTTAGGTCTTAATCATTTGTGGCAAACACACTTACCTATAGACACTCTGGCAGAGATAGGTCGACAACTGGGAGCTGATATCCCAGTTTTTGTACATGGCTATAGCGCGTGGGCTGAAGGCATTGGCGAAAAATTAACCCCCCTTGAACTTGAAGAAAAGTATTACCTAGTACTTGCGCCACAGTGCCATATTTCGACAGCAGAAATTTTTTGTCACAAAGATTTGACAAGAGACACACTCGCCATTACAGTAGCGGCCTTCCTCGAGAGGGGTGGGAAAAATGATTGTCAACCATTGGTAGAATCGTTATTTCCACAAGTGAAAGATGCGGTGAAATGGCTTAGCCGATATAGTCAAGCGCAGCTGACAGGAACGGGAGCTTGTGTTTTTGCATCGTTCTCTTCTAAGGAGGCAGCTCAAGCTGTATTTGCTGAGATACCAGAGCATTTAAGCGGATTTATAGCGAAAGGTGTGAATCAGTCGTCTCTGCATAAGTGTCTCGCCAAGATTTAGACTTTACTGGGGTGTAGCCAAGCGGTAAGGCAGCGGGTTTTGATCCCGTCATGCGAAGGTTCGAATCCTTCCACCCCAGCCATAACATCCATATCAACTGCAATTCGTCACTTCGTCCATCTCAAACTAAGCTTCTAAGGCAGGCGACATAATCGCCCTACCCTTTATCACGACAATTATGAGGCTAAAAAGTGGCTGATTTAATGGTATTTGCAGGTAACTCTTCACCAGGGTTGGCTCAAAAAGTAGCTACAAAACTAGGTATACCACTCGGGGACATTACCGTCGGAAAGTTTTCAGACGGTGAAATAATGGTAGAGCTCAACGAGAATGTTCGCGGTCGCGACGTCTTTGTTTTGCAGTCAACATGCGCTCCAACCAATGACAACATCATGGAGATGCTAGTGATTGTCGACGCACTATGTCGAGCGTCAGCTGGTAGAATCACCGCGGTTGTTCCTTATTTTGGCTATGCTCGACAAGATCGACGCGTCAGATCAGCGCGAGTACCAATTACGGCTAAAGTGGTTGCAGACATGATGGCTACCGTAGGTGTCGATCGGGTACTGACGGTCGATTTACACGCAGAACAGATTCAAGGCTTCTTCGATGTACCCGTGGATAATGTCTACGGAACTCCAGTACTTCTGGCGGATATCGAAGCGCAAAAATTTGAAGATTTGGTGGTGGTATCACCAGATATTGGCGGCGTAGTGAGAGCCAGAGCTGTAGCTAAGCAGCTGGGTATTGATCTGGCCATTATTGATAAACGTCGCCCTAAAGCAAACGTCGCTGAAATAATGAATATTATCGGCGATATTGAGAACAGAACATGTCTTCTTGTGGATGACATGGTAGACACTGCTGGAACGCTTTGTAATGCGGCGAGCGCACTCAAAGAGCGCGGTGCTAAAAAAGTGGTAGCCTATGCTACTCATGCGGTGCTCTCAGGGCCGGCAATTACACGACTGAATAACTCTGTAATGGACGAGCTGGTTGTTACCGACTCTATTCCACTGTCAGAGGAAGCAAAGAAATGCAAAGTAATTCGTCAATTGACCTTGTCTCATATGCTGGCTGAGGCGATGCGACGAATTAGCAATGAAGAATCTTTAAGCGCGATGTTTCGTTAGTGTAATTTCATTAACACAACTAACGTCACATTCCTATAAAGAACGGCCTCTTTGTGCAAGATCAAGTAACACAAAGATCGAGCAAAATAAAAGAGGCCAACCAACTCTCGATATCCTGGTCGCGGAATATTGAGATTTTTTTTATTTTCGGAGCAAAACTATGTCAGACAATGACTTTACATTAAATGCCTCGCTTCGCGATGATGCTGGGAAAGGTGCGAGCCGCCGCCTGCGTCGTGAAGAAGGTCTTGTACCAGCAATCGTCTACGGCGGTCGCAAAAAACCACAACCCGTAAGCCTAAAGTTCAACGAGTTGATTCACCAACTTGAGAACGAAGCCTTCTACTCTCACATCATCACTCTAAAAGTTGGTGATAGTGATGAAGAAGTAATTCTTAAGGACTTACAACGTCACCCATCAAAAGCGATTATTTACCACGCAGATTTCTTACGTGTTTCTAAAACGAAGAAATTCACCACTAAGGTGCCTTTGCATTTTATTAATGAAACCACAGCTAAAGGCGTAAAAGTTCAAGGCGGTGTTATTTCTCATAACATGACTGAGCTTGAAATCAGCTGCTTGCCAGGAGATCTACCTGAGTTTATTGAAGTGGATCTTGCCGAAGTTGAATTGGGTCAAATCGTACATATTTCTGACCTAAAACTTCCGAAAGGTGTTGAATCTGTGGCCCTTAGCCATGGTGAAGACCACGATCTCCCTGTAGTTAATATTCACAAAGCCAAAGGCGCGAGTGACGACTCAGCAAGTGAAAGTGAAGAAGCTGGCGAAGAATAATTCGCCACTTCAGTAATTTTATAGGCAAACCTAGTAATGAAAACACCTGACACGCCTGTAAAACTTATCGTGGGCCTGGGTAATCCGGGCTCCGAATACCAAAATACTCGGCACAATGCCGGTCAAGACTTTGTTGCAGAAATAGCCAGACAATATTCAGGCAGCATGTCACCATCACCCAAGTTCTTTGGTCTGGATACCCGTATAACAATCGCCCATCGAGATGTGCGCTTGCTAATTCCCACAACCTTCATGAATTTAAGTGGCAAAGCGGTTGCGGCTATCAGCCAGTTCTACAAAATTCCAACAGAATCTATTTTAGTCGCCCACGACGAACTAGACCTCGATCCAGGTGTAGTACGCCTGAAAATAGGCGGCGGTCATGGTGGTCACAATGGCTTACGGGATATTATTAGCGCCCAAGGTAACAATAAAAACTTTGGTCGCCTGCGCCTAGGTATCGGACATCCAGGCAACGCTAAACAAGTATCGAATTATGTGCTAAAACGAGCACCTTCGGACGAAATGACACGTACTGAAAACGCCATGGGTGAAGTATTCCCGCTACTACCAGACCTTGTCGCCGGTAACTGGGAAAAAGCCATGCGCGAACTTCACAGTAACAATTCAAAGTAACCATTTTAGAGCATTTTTTTAAAGTAACTGCTTTAAAAATAATGATAGGAAAGAATAACCATGGGCTTTAACTGCGGCATTGTAGGCTTACCTAACGTTGGTAAATCCACGCTATTTAACGCACTGACAAAAGCGGGAATAGGTGCAGAAAACTTTCCCTTTTGTACCATCGAACCCAATTCCGGAATCGTGCCTGTACCCGATCCTCGCCAAGACAAAATAGCAGACATTGTAAAACCCGAGAAGGTTATTCCTACTACTATGGAATTTGTCGATATTGCCGGTTTGGTGGCGGGGGCATCCAAAGGTGAAGGCTTAGGCAATCAATTTTTAGCCAATATCCGTGAGACAGACGCCATTGCTCACGTTGTGCGCTGCTTTGAAGACCCCAATGTTATTCATGTTGATGGCCAAATCAGTCCACAAGCGGATATTGAAGTAATCAACACGGAACTGGCGCTAGCCGATCTAGAAGCTGTGGAGAAAGCTATTCAACGCTACAGCAAGGCTGCAAAGGGGCAAGACAAGAATGCTATCGCAATGAAGGCTTTACTTGAAAAGATTCAACCACATTTGAATGAAGCCAAGCCGCTACGCTCTTTCAGCCTCTCAGAAGATGAGCTATTAAAGTTGAGGGAAATTAACCTTCTTACGCTAAAGCCCACCATGTACATCGCCAACGTCGATGAGGATGGCTTTGACAACAACCCTCTGCTCGATTGTGTAAAGCAAATCGCAGCTGAAGAAAATGCTGTTGTGGTACCTGTGTGCAACAAGATGGAAGCAGAAATCGCCGAGCTTGAGGAAGAAGAGAAAGTTGAGTTTTTACAAGAGCTAGGCATGGATGAACCAGGCCTCAATCGCGTTATTCGCGCCGGTTATACCCTGCTCAACCTGCATACATATTTCACTGCAGGTGTTAAAGAAGTAAGAGCCTGGACAATCCCTGTCAACGCTAGCGCGCCTCAAGCGGCCGGAAAAATCCACACAGATTTTGAGAAGGGCTTTATCCGAGCCGAAATTGTGGGCTACGACGATTTCATCGAACACAAAGGAGAACAAGGCGCCAAAGAAGCAGGAAAATGGCGTTTAGAAGGAAAAGATTACATCGTGAAAGACGGAGATATCATTCACTTCCGCTTTAACGTGTAATATTAAGCATAACAACTGAAATCTTCACTTGACTTTATAAGGGCGAGTAGTGAAAATAGCCGCCCTTCGAAGAGAGTCCTCTTCAACGTGTTATATGGCTAGGTAGCTCAGCTGGTTAGAGCGCAGCACTCATAATGCTGAGGTCGGGAGTTCAAGTCTCCCCCTAGCTACCATATAACTCTCCTTTCTACTGTTGTCAGCACATTCCCCTAACTACCTATAAACAATAACAATATATACTTAAGATTCGCCATGGCTTTAGACTTTAGTATCTATCTCTATGTGATGTTTTTTGAGTGGAGCGAAAGAAGCTATAGTGCTTGAGAGAAGACACTAAATGGAGTCAAACCAGTAAGTGTGTGGTGATATATATTATTTCGAAAAACGCTACTGTAGTTAGGAGTTTACACTCCCACTACAGCATGAATTAAATAAAAATATTAACGGGGAGCACTGATACTACCGAAGTTACGACCAGGCCTGGCAACCATAACAAGTCCTTCGTCAGAAACTCTAAGATGAACAAGTTTCCCTCTGCTAGTATCAAATATTCTAGCTCGGTCTGCGCTAGGATAAAAAGCTTTTAGTTCTGACTCATCAAAATCATTGATATTTTCAAGAGAGATTCCAGCAGTCGTAATCCACTTTTCGAATGTCCACACAACCTCTGTCACAGTGTCAGCATCGCTAGAATAGCGAACGGTGATGGATCCAACCTTTTGTCCCGCATCGTCAATCGCAGAATACACACATGAAGTTACAGAAGGACAATTTGTTTTATTAGTATCATTAATATCAAATTCAGAATAAGTATTCAATACTGACTCAACGTCCTGACGAGAATCACCTATCGCAACACCAATAGGAATAGAGACACCCTCAATAACAGTACCTATAGTAATATCTTGCGCATTAGAAAAGAGAGAGAAAGCACTGAGTGCAAATGAGAGTGCAAGATTTTTCATTTTCATTAAAAAATACCTTTAAAATTTGGAGTATATTAAAATTATTTGTCGGCACACCTATTACTCTTATTAAAAAATTTTAGAAAAAGTATTGCTGATAACATTTATGCACATTATAAATTAATTCCCATGAATTCTTATTTTAAATAAAAATTAATAAATTAAGAACAAAAATATGCGTTCGAATTAATTTAAAAAACATCAAAAAATTAAAATAATCAAATTAAAATAATTATAAAAAGAGAGATGACGGTGCGTTTTCAGTGCTACCCGTGCACCGACGCAAAGCAAGATACAACACTGAATTGTTTTTTGAAAGACAATTTTACTTGGTAATAAAAAAATGTCATTAAAATACAAAAGCATTCATTTAAAAGCGCTTGGTAATTAAATAAAAGTTTGACATATAGACACTATCGAAACATCTACAATTAATTGTTGACAATATATTTATTGGCCAAAGAAAAAGACGCTTAAAAATATCTAGAAATTAACCACCCCTGAAATTAAGAAACATAAAAAAATTAAGACGGCAACAAATTTGTTTTTGCAAAAACAAAAATTTGAACTAGATCAAAACCCTATTAACTTACAGTAATAATTAGTAACCAAGTTACAAATAAGAGATTTATCTCGTATATATACTTGCGCCGCAATTCAATATTGCTTTAGATCTTGTGAATTTATATTAATCAAGTCTACTTTCATCACACTCGCCAACTACTTTAACAAAGCACTTTAGAGAGTTTTTAGCTATGAAAAAAACCTATACACTTACCTGTTTTTTGAATCAAATAATGAGTATTATATTATTGATCTCTGCATCGCATATCGTTGTCGCACAAAACACTGATAATTTAATAATAGAAGAACAATTCCCGAGCGATAACTTTAACAAAATGGTAGCCACCTCAGAAATCTTCGTAAAATTCAACCAGAATATTATTGAGAGTAGTATTAACAACGAAAACACACTTACTGTAAGTATTCGGGAAAACGGAGAAAGAGTAGAAGGCTCAGTTAGGTTAATTGATAGTAGAACAATTAAATTTACGCCCAATACACCTTTTAAAAACTCGACAATATATTCTGTCTCACTCTCTAGCAGCATCGTGGCCAATAATGGTTCTACATTTGCTGGAAAAGATTGGGTATTCGCCACTCTTTATGATGTCGGTACAACTACTCAGGAAACTGTAAATGAGTGTGGAAAAGCATCTCATTTATCCCACATATATTTTGCTAATCGGGAGCGTAAACAAGCTGTAGGTTCTAAATGTTCTGCTTTCGGTTTTACTGAAGTACGACCTCCAGTTGCTTTAAACTGTAAACTTGTTGATCTCTCATTAAATGCGATAAGAAAAAAATCAAGTACACTAGATAAGTTAAGAGGTAGCTTTGATCCTTCATTCAACTATAAGGCAGCGGCTAAAGACTTGGGTATCACAGCTAAACAACTATATACTTCTCCACAGTTTGGAGTTAATAGTTCTTCTTCAGTTACGGACTTCTACAATAACAATATTAATAGAGAAACATGTAAGATGATCATGCAGGAAAACGCACAAGAATATGGTGGCGTTATTGGTGCAGTTAACGGATTTTTAGGAAATAGATATATATTCTTCGAAGCAATTTCGACGACAAAATAAAAATATTTACCTGTAGGGTAATTTTATTAAAACACTATTTTTGTAAAAGGATTTCATATTAAATTACTTCTCTAAGGTGGCTTATAAAATAAGCTACCTTATCATAACTTAACAAATGTGATTTTTATAGCCTTCGCGCCCTAGTAAAAAGCACATCTTTAGTGTATCTAGGCTTTTCAAACGATGAGCTTGCACCACAATGGGATAAAAAATAAATTTCGCACTAAAATAGGATGCAACTTAATAGTTTATAAAATATCACTTATTTTTAAATACTTTAGTGACAGTTAATTATTTTATTTTTCACTTGTAATTAATTTACTGTATTCGCTACATCTATACAGTATTTTTGTATATTTTTATTATTTGCGAACAAAAGCTTTTTAATCCACTACTAATAAAGCATTCACATCGCCAATATTGCTGTGTTTTCTCAATGTTAAAAATTGTTTTATTATTGAAGGGGTTATTTAATGAGGTCATCGCTACATATTCCGAGTGCATTTAAAAACTTATTTACGCACCAAAAAACAGCTAAAAACAACAATAATGTAACACATGCAAAAACGGAAGCCCCTGTAGTTGATACTCCCAGAATGTATATCGAAAGAGATCCAGCCAGGAATGTACAGCCGGCACCTAGGAACAATCAATGGAACCCTGAACTCGCTTCGCCTTCAAAAATCTCTATTCCGGCAAACACGGCGCTGACCGATGCCCTTACGGCCAATGGTTTACGTCCAGGTTTCATTGATGATGTAGATATGAGTAAGCCTTTAGTCATGGAGTTAAAAGAAGGAAAAAAGAACAAAAAACATCTCAGCAGCGCCTCTAGCGGTGACCCGGTTATCAGGCACTATGCCATGAAAACGGCTCCGCCTAAAGTGCTACAAATAGCCAACTTTCCCAATCGAAGTAATCAGAACCAAACTCTCATACTACATGATATAGGCAACGGTAATGCCGGCGTTCAGGCCATACTGCGTCAGAAAGATGGCAGTTTTACCGCTCTTAACCATAGCCAATCAATTCCCATTACTGATGGCAAAAAAGCCCGATACACGATGCAGGTAGGGCAAAATGGCGAAACTATGGTGCAGAGCTTTAATAAAAAACAAAACTTGGCCTCCTCCCTACGTACCCGTAACGACGCTCTCACTACTGGACACCTTCATACACCCGATGACGTTATTATGAATGTGTTGACTAAAAGCCATCAGTCTGCTGACGGCGATCTATTTAAAATTGCCGATGGCCAAATCTATCAATTTGATGAAGAGCAAAAACAGTGGCAAGCTAAAGCAGACACACAAGGAGCAAAAAAACTAATCTCCAGCGCCGAAGGTAAGGTCTATCATGCCGCTAACGGTCGGCTAAAAGATACGGCTACCAATGCGACCCTAATATCTCAGATGCCAGCCAGTAACGTTCTCCATATTGGTGCAACAGGCACCATGCTAGGTGTTAAGCCAGCGGCTGATCCTCAACAAAGTCACCACTTATTGCTAGGTAAAACAAATCAAGCTGAAGTAACAGAGCACACTCTAGCATTACCAACCAACAGTGAAATCACCGATGTTTTTGAACAGCAAGGTAAAGTGTGGATATCTCTAGCTTTGCACGATGAGCAAGGCAATGCTGCGGGCAATGCTTTGTACAAGAGCAATCTCACACAAGTCATGGATGAATATGGCGATGTTGCCACAACTCAGCTGAGTCCCCTAGAAAAAGTGGCTAACACAAACTTAGGATCAGATCTTAAAAGTGATTATAAGATCGATGCTTTTATTTCTGGTGCAGACGGCAAAGCATTTGTGCAAATTACAGGCAATGGCGGCAAGCACATTGCAGCCTTCGACCCCGAAAGTGGCACTATTGGCAAAGTGAATGGACAGCACACGGCTTCCACCTGGAATATATCTGGCAATAACGTCATTGAAAACGGCAAAGGTTTACCAAGTACTTCCCCAACACATGATATTCGTTTAGCAAATAACACCCAATTAGCTATTGTCGATCAAGGTATTGTTGTTAAGGATGCAGGTACCAATGAACTGCATACCACCTCTTTTGGTAAAAATGTCTCATCTATTGCAACGGATATTAAGGGTAAAACAGCTTACGCCTTAATTAATGGTCGTATCAAAGCTCTCAATGTAAGCCCCCCCACTAAAGAGTTTTCCATGTCCAGCCAGATGAAAACTTCCCTTGCCCAAAGTAATGGCACTACGGTGTCTCTTGCCAAAATAATACCAGGTAACAATATCACCGCCTTTGCAGCGGCAGACTCTTCTTTGATCGCACAAATGCACGGTGATGGCAGGCTGACCGCATTAATTAATGATAAACACCATGAGCTGCCAAGTTTACCGAGTAATGAAATCGTTACTGAGTTAGGTATTGATAGTGATCACAATCTATATGCCTTAACAAGTAACGGTAAGTTGCACAGAATGGCAAGCGATACCCTAGCTAAAAGCGCACAACAAACTACTAGCTCAGATAGCACACATGCAGAAGCAGAAGATGCAAAGACTCCCTGGGAAACAATAGACATACCCGAAAATATGACCGTCAAAGCCTTGAGTACGGGCAAGCAGATAAAAGTGACTCTCGAAGATACTCGAGGCCAACGGCATGAACTAACACCGACAGAAGACGGTTTCAAACCTTTATCCGCAGAAAAAAGTAGTGCTTTTGACGATTTTTCCAGGCGCGGTCGCTATTACCATATCCATGAGAAAAAGGATAAGAAAACCGGAGAGGTGCATGAAGAATTACACAAACGCCAATCCATTAAAACCCGCACAGGTAATGTTCTGGCACATCTAGCCGACGTACCTATCCACAGCGCTTCACAAGCCCAAAACTCTTTTATGAAACGCCTGCGAGGGAGCGAGCAAACCCGAGCAATGGCCGAAGCTGCAAAATCAACACATGCTGAATTTAAAGCTTTGAATAGGCAGCTGATCACTAGCAGAGATGAGCCACCTGCACCTATGACACAGCGCATAGCACAACTAGAAACTCGTGCACCAAAAACTGCTCAGCATATGCGTGCACTGCACCAAAACCTATTAAGTCAATTAACCGAAACTCTTACCGAAGCAGGTATCGAACGGGGTGTAATTAACGCTAAAACACATCGTCCACAACTCTCGAATCAACATGTAGGCAAAGAGTATGGTGGTGATAAAGATATTATTAATACCCTTAACACGTTAATGACAAAACTAAACATCGATGCAAATAGCCCAGTACATAGACTATTAAAAGCCTTCCACGACAGTGATCAAGGTTTAATGTCTCATAAAGCCATTAACCCCGCGCAGCCGCACACACTGCGAAACTTGCAGGTGACAAAGGAACATATCGAGCTAATCGCAGTGCAATTATCGACATTGGATAGAAATATTATGAAGGCCTCAGAAGCCATCGGTACAGCCACGACGCAAGAAGCGAAGGTGGCTGTGGACAACCAGCAAGCTGATCGCATTAGTAAGCAAAATGAAGAGTACCAAAATCACCCCATTGCTTTACAGAACAAAAAAGGAGTTACTAGCTACAAAGACCCCCTAAATGTTCAAAACGAGCTAGAAAACTTTTTCAATTTTCTAGATCGCCCAAATAGTGGTTTGAGTCGAGGCATTCGATCAAAAGTAGGTGCCAAAGATCACGAAGATGCTATGACGATTATGCGCAATGTGGCAGACAGTATTCCCGACGACAAAGCATTGACAATGAGCGAAAGAATAGGCACTCATGTTGGGTACGCCACTTGGCGACTGGGCTTACCGCAGACGCAGGATAAGAATAATGCTATTCAGCTGGCAGCGTTTACCGAGGTCGCAGCACAGCTTGGTAGTAAACATGGTATGAGTTTATCCACGGCTCCCAACGGTGACCTCAATATCCACCTTTCAAGAGTAAAAGATATTGGCGTATCTGCGTTAACAGCTGGAGCTGCATCGGTAGGGAATGGTAAAACCCTTGTACAAGCAGGTGGTGCAGAAGGTAGCGACCCCGGCATCCAAATCGGTGGAGCCAATCCAGATCTAAATGCGCGTTTTAAAATTCTTTTACGGTTTCAAACTTGGTTTGAAGGAGCACTCGGCACTAGCAAAGAAAAAGGTGGAACACTAGTTATTCCTGCAGATAAAAAAGGAGCTTTTCTAGACATAATGTTTGGCGGCAAAGCAGCCTCTCAAGTCCAGGACTTAATGAGCTTAGCCAAAACTCAAACTAAAAAAGAAGCAGTTCGGATGAATGCTGAAATAGGAGGCTATATAGCGGCAGCCATACGCTTCTATGGTGACTCAGATCTCAGTGTAGGACGAGACTCGCAGCCATATTTACGTGTGCAAGCTGAAGTCGACGCTCGCGTTAAATTCGCACAGTTAGACTTTGAAAAGCTAGTAGAAACAGGGCGAGGGCATCACCATACTGAAAAAACGGATCAGATGTTCCATCTCTTACCTTCTGGATATATACGCTCACGAATAGCTCAATACCATACAGTAAATTTACAAGCAGGCGATTCATTTGTCTATGGTGGTACCCCTGGTACTGCAGAAAATGGTGGCACTGGTATTAGCGAAAACTACGATGATGTGGGTAATACGCCGTGGCAAAGAATGTTTCTTTCATTTGATAATAAGCGAGAAACAAAATTTGATGGCACATCAAATACAGCAGGAGAAATTACCAAAGCCGATTATATTAACGCCATGCAAGACCTAGCACTCGCTTTTAAAGATTCTCACCCATTATTGGCAGGCAAAATCGCGGCAAACGTTAAAACCATGGAAAATAGTGGAGACAATTTTAAAGAGGTAGCAAAGCCAACAGTGAATACAGCAGTAGCCCTACTGGCCGGTGCCTCAGACACAGCGGCAGATGATAAAACTGAGAATAGCACTAAATTAAATAGCAAACAGCTGGCGGCTATTAATGTATTAGCAATGGTCGACATTCACAAGGAAGCCTACGATAAAGGCTCGACAATGCAAGGTGATGTTCAACACACCATGAAAGTTAGCAACTTCAACCGTCTACACGATGAAGGCACTGTTAATAAGCTCGCTCGAAAAGTAGGTATCGGGCCTAAACTAGATTCATCTGCATTACTCGCTCAGTTAATGCAGCACTCTCCGAATCTCAAAAATATTATTAGTCAAGCTTCTCAAGCGGGAGGAAGCGCCGTATTAAAAACTGGTTTTAACCCCGGTGTGCAAAGGCAAATAGACCAATTAAATGTAGAAAATAAATTAACAGATCAAATACTAGATGACTTGCTCGCAGGAAAAGGTAATTTGGTTAAAGAAATCGATGGTAAATTACAAGTAGTTCCTAATGCACAGGCAGGAAAAAATAACATAGTGCCACTAGCAATTGAAATATCAACAAGCAACATGCGCGAAAGAAACTTTGACACACAGACACCCTTCTTTCGTCCCGGAGCTCAGACCAGTATCGGCAGTTCAGAAAAAGCCATGAGCATAGAGTTTAGCTATGACGGAACAACAAGTGGATTACCGAGCAGTTTTACCGTGCAAAGGCAAAATGTAAATTCAGTCCCAAACAATACTGCACTGCACGAGGCATCTAAGGCTAGTTTACGCGTATCAACAACTTCTTAGAACATCAAGAAAAGGGGGCTAGATCACCCCCACAATATATTCAATAGTAAGTCATTTTCTCCCATAGGAACTCGGCGCAGATATATTTATGCGCCATTTTTTCAAAATAATATCTAGATCACACTAATAGTCTCTTACACCAACACGTATATTTAAGTGAGTTTACAATAGAGCGCTATGAATTATTTCTATTTTTCCTTCTAGTTTGCGTCTTATATGTTAAGATAACGCTGTAAGGAGCTTATACGGTTGCTGTAATGTGCATAAAACAAGGAATATAAAATAAAAAGCAGTGCGTGTATATTGGTATATTGAAAGCAGAGGTATCAAAATACTACCTTCATCAAAATAAGAATAATTAAAAGAATATTATTGGTGAAAGTATCTTTTTAAGTCTATAGTTGGGTATGAACTTATATCTGTATAAGTATTCATAAGTAATAGAAAAATAATTAATACCATTTTACTTTTCTGAGTAAGCCTAAATGGTTTGTATATGCAAATAAGCAAACTAAATATAAAAATTAGATCGACTTTTTTCATCTACTTGTAACCATAGCCGAGGTACTATAAACCTCTATTCTTGAAGTTATATAGTGGCACTAAAGTTGGAAGATAAAACTTTGATATACAAAAGCATATAAAGCTATAGCTTACATATTTAACTTTATTCTCACAGCAAAACTATTCAAAGGCAACATTATGGATATGAGTTTAAAAGTTATTCCACTCCAACTCCACCCGCTCGGTTTTATCGAATCATTTACTCATTTTGGCGCATCACTTAACTCTTTATTGAAAGAGACAGGAATAAATAAAAATATGTTAGCCAAGAGGGGGATAAAGATTTCTTATTCTCAATTAAATAGGCTTATAAAAAATGGTATAAAAGAATGTCAGCTTCCTGGAATAGGCTTGCTCATTGGAGGACACATTGATTGGAGTTACCATGGTACAGTTGGTACGGTTGTCTACTGCAGTCCCTCATTAAAAGATGCGTTCCATGCTTATTTTCATTTTCTCACTCTTGCGCAGCCTTATTATGAACAGCACCTGCAAGAGCGGCGTTATTTTTATGATACCTCCAAGACAATTGTAGATCCTATTCTTACTTTCGGCCCAACTGAAAACGATAGAGAACTTTACAAGTTTGAAATTGAATTTCAGCTCGCAATAACTTTACGATTGATAGATCTATGTGGCAACAAATCTGTTAGCGATACCAGAATACATGTTTGTCTTGAATATGAAGAACCAGAGTATATTCATCTTTACAAAAAATTACCTTGCACCTCTCTTAGGTTCGGCTGTAAACATTCTTCAATATCTGCATCAGAAGAATTTATCGTACAACCATGGAGAGAGCTTCGTAGACCAACTTTTTTAAGAGTTATTCAGCAGTGCGAGGAAGAGCTGCAAAATTCGGGTATGAAAGTTCGTTTTGCCACAAAAGTGTGTCGTATTATTGCAGCTAATTATTTTAACTATCATAATTCAGTTACTGTGGAAAGTGTTGCGGAACACTTGAACATAACCCCCAGATCCTTAACTCGGCGGCTTGCCCATGAACAAACATCGTTTCGTCAGCTTTATCACGAAGTAAGAATGGATATGGCATCACGGCATCTAAAAAGCTCTCACTTAAGTACAGAAGAAATTGCTAACTTGATGGGGTTTTCCAGTGTATCTAGCTTACGTAGATCAATTAAGAATTGGAGTGGTACAGTTATTAGTTCTATCAGAGATAAGTCTGTTAACCTTACAAAAAAGGCCTGTCCAATGTAAAAAAACGCACAAAAAAGATACCCCTTGAATATTCAGATTGACAAGCCAGATAACTTGATTACAGCCAAATAAGGTCCAAACCCATGAAAACACAAAAAATTCCTTCAATCTATATTATTTTAGGGACTCTGCTAGTTTTCGGTTTGGTGATGTTTATCTGGATGAACCAAGAAAATAATGTTTCTATTAACAACAAGACTCAACATAGCTTGACGACGACCACTACGGGCGATGTCAACGCCTCCGAATCAATTGCCATTAATCCCCAAGTACGCGAAAAAATTAGAGAAAAAAATAATTCAGAAACACCCTTTCGCTTTGACATCGAATATATCTTCAATGCCTTGAGCAGAGTTTCAATAGATAGCAACGGTAACGTTGTTGTCGATCATAATGCCAAAGATTTGCTTGAATCAGCATTTATGCATGTTTCTTTCGATTTGACAGAGTCGGAACTGGTAGAACTGGGAGAGTATATTCAGCTAGGAATTTCAGGAGTCGCGGGAGAACAAGCAGCCAAGATTGTTAGAGACTATTATGACTATCGGATAGAAGAAAAAGATTTTATGGCGACCCACCAAGCTAGCGACTTAAATGATATGCTTAATAACTTTGAACAGATTACCGCGATCAGAAGAGCAAATCTCGGTTATGAAGTTGCCGACAAGCTTTATGGACTCGATGAGATAAATAATCGTTATACTATAGAATCGATGGTCATACAATCAGACATTGAATTGGATAAGGAATCAAGAATAAAACAACAAAAGCTACTTAGCCAAAAATACGAGTTAGATAAGGTCGCCTATCACTTCGACGACCCAAACTTTAAGTCACGCTACGATCAATTCCTACAGGAAAAACAACATATTCTGGATGCAAACCTTGGTGAAAACCAAGAGCAAAAACAAATTGCGGCTCTACTTGAACAACATTTCGAGAGAGATGTTATTGAGAAAGTACGGCGCTACGCTAATCTTAAATAGTACGTTAGGATCTGTTGAAACCAAGCCGTCTGGTAACAAAAACAGAGTAAAGAACTAAGCATGAAAATAGTATATAAATGGCGTTCATAAATAGGTTGGGGTATGAACTAAAAAAACTTAAAGTAGTTTTTCCTATGGGCACATCAACAATATAGGCTGCAGCTTGGTTGTAGGTAGATTGAAATATTATTTCACCACTAGGCATAACTACTGCAGAAGGCCCGTTGTTAAGAGCGTGAACCATAGGTGTTCGATTTTCAACACTACGTAATACTGATGCATACAAGTGTTGATAAGGTTGATGAGAATCACCAAACCAAGTGTTATTAGACTGTGTAACGAGTATTTTAGCTTCTGATGACCCCTCGGATAAGGTTTTAGCTACCAGTCGTGGAAACATAATTTCATAACAAACAAATGGAAAGAACAAAGTATCATTGATACGATAGTTTACACTTTCTACCCCCTCACTATAGTCACTAAAAAAATCACCAAAATATTTTTTAACGACTTTTCTCACTGCTTTATTTTCGGAAAAAAGTGGTAGAGATTCCCCAATAGGAACCAGTTTTCGTTTCCGGTAATGCCCTTGCTCAACGCCGTCATTATTTATAAAAACTGAACTATTATATTTTTTGAACACCCCATCCAGCCTGCTTTTTTCAATATCTTGAAAAATTAAATGAGTATCAAAATCTTTTATATAATATTGAAATGCTGTCTTAACATGATGATCTCTGAAATACCCTTGAAATCTAGATTCGGGCCATATCACAGCAACGACATCTTCATGGGCGAGGCTCTGTGTCAGAGTTAATTTTGGAGAAAAAGCGTGGGAATAATTGATAGCCGGTGGTGGCACATTGATACTTGGCGCCTCATTAGGTTGAACTATACCAATTTTCTGGGTCGTCCATTGTCTCTCTAGTGTTTGGTATTTCGATAGTGAAAACATACCGTAACCCAACCAAAAGGTCACCATCATGGTAGCACATATTACTATTCCTTTTTCTTGTGTCCGTAAACAAATTTTATAAATTATTACATTGGTCAGCGCAATAATAAAATCCAACCCATAGACACCAGTTAAATCGATTGCTTGAAGAGCAACGAGAAAATGACTTTGGCTAGCCCCTAATTGAATAGAGAATAATAAAGGGAAAACTGAGAATACAATACAAACAATGACAGGAAAAGCTAAAAAATCAGATACTTTTTTTACTTTTCTCATTAGGTTAAAAACAATTGTTACAGCAGCTATTATATGAGCTGAATACAACCAGAATGCAATAGATAACAGTATTCTAGTAAATTTTTCGTATCCCTTTAGGTGAAAAATAAATTCCTCAATCCAATATACAGCGCAGACACTAGCTGACAGACCGCACAACAAGCCTAGGACATAAGCTTTTATAATATTAGTCTTATGCAATGCAAATAATAACGGAACAAAGCCAAACCAAGACAGTATAAATAAATTTGGAAAAAGAAAAGGTAGCCCAACTAACAAGCCGGATATCATCGCCAGTACAGACCTAAGCCTAAAGGATAAACAACTTAAATATACCCTATTGTAATTCATGACGACTCTTGCATTAGATCATTAATTTCCTTCTGCAATCGAAGCATCTCTGTTTTTCTTTCATCATCAGAAAGATCATTATTACTCTCAGCGATCCGCATTTTTAAAAATAATTTGGCAAATTCATTTTGCTTACCAAATAGTTTGCGAGATAATTGATGACCTAGGTATTTTTTTTGTAAATATGATTTTTCATCCAGTTGTCGACGCTCTTCTATAAGGGTCTTTTCATCAGAGTAACGAGATATAGTTTTTCTCTCAGCATTTTTATATTTGTGATATTTGAGAAATACATCCGCCAACAGCTCACCCTTTACCCCTACAAAGCTCTTAGTGATTAAAAAGCTTACTCTATCAAGGGATTTTTTTGAAATATTCTCAGGAAGCGATGCTTCTGCTTTACTTAATGAAGATTCAGACTTAGCATTGAGCTCTAGCTCTCCATGTAAATCTAATTTTATTTTAGAAAGCGCGGCCTCGATAATACCAAAACGAACCTCATTATTAAATACAGGAAAAAACAAGATTTTATAATCAGCATTCACAGATTTATTAGTATCTTGAATAATTGAACGCACTATCGCCAAACTAAAAATTATTAATATTACAATACTTAATAGACTGTGAAACCTCATCAAATATTTTCTTATATACATAAAATATTCCCGCAGGTTCATTTTACAACCTTACACGACTTATCTTAATAGTATTTTTTTATGGTTATACATTATCAATGATGCAAGTTTTTGAGCAATGAATTTATTATATGCATTTAGTGTTACACAATAAAATACTATTTATTCATTTAGTTTTGATATGGGCGCCATATTATCAACTCTCCATATAAAATGACATGAGATTCCATTCAGCTTAAAAACAGGCAAGTCGTGTCATAGCCAAAATATTCTAACGCTTACTAAAATTATCGCGCGCAATACATATCAACGAAATCAAATTAGGTCTATCTTTTTGATCGGATGACGCGAAGGTCAGAATCAGAAATCATTTGATTTTTCATATTCAATTTAAAGCATCAACTCACAAAAATGATGCTAACTAAAAACCTAAAAGGTGATCCTTCATGAGAAAATTAGTATCTCGAACGATCGTGGCACATGCTTTCGCATTTGTTGCCAGTTTCATGTTATCCAGCTCTGCAATGGCAGTCGGCGGGGGCGGTAATGCTGACGACCCTGCAGCTGACTATGCTGTAGCAGGCCCCAGTACGACTATAACTGAGAGCGGTGGATCAAATTGCACTATCTATCGTCCGCGAACGCTAACCGGAAATCACCCAATCGTTCTATGGGGCAACGGCACGGGCAATCGCCCAGATAGCTATGATGGAGGATTAACTCATCTCGCTTCCTGGGGTTTTGTAGTTGCTGCGGCAAATACAACTAATGCTGGCACTGGTTCAGCGATGATTGGATGTCTCGATTGGTTAGAAACTTCTAGTTTAAGAAGCTTTCTCGACTTTTCTAAAGTTGGAACTTCAGGCCATTCTCAAGGTGGTGGCGGATCAATTATGGCTGGACGGGACTCACGAATTGATGCGACTGCTCCGATGGCTGCATTCACAATAGGTTTAGGTCATAACTCTTCATCACAAAGACAACAAAGAGGGCCAATGTTGCTTCTTTCAGGTAGCTCTGATTTTATTGCCGCTCCTCGCTCAAATCAAGAACCCGTATTCAACCGGGCAAATGTTCCTGTATTCTGGGCGACATTGAATGGCGCGGGTCATTCTGAGCCAAGCGGTGACTTCGGAGACTTCCGTGGTATTACAACGGCATGGTTCTTATATTTATTGAAAGGGGATAGTAGCCTAGCAAATCTCTTCGAAGGTAATAATTGCGCTTTTTGTACAGCTGATGGCTGGGATATTCAACAAAAAGATATCTGAAGATTAATAGTTTTATAGGCCCAGAGTTTTCACATTAGCAAATGCAAAATTCGGCTTTGGGCCTATTACCAACAGAGTTTCAATTTACTTAACAAGTTTAACTGTTCCAAAAACGCTTGCATCGATAAACCCAAGATTCTTATCGCCATTAATAGGCTCAATCTCAACATCCCCCATAAAATGCTCACGAGCATTACCGTAATCGCTATCACAATAAGCAACCATAAGTCCCATTTCCTTTCCTTTACTGAGCTTAATCGGTTTTATCATGCTCGGCTCAACATCCTTATTGTCCCCTTGATATACAGTTATCTGCACTTCCCACAAGATTTTACTTGGCTCGGTAATACTTCGCTTCCAGATACTTTTTACATGGTCTGGAAACGCCTTAATATTCGACTTACCGGCTTTTTGATCCTCTTCTGTTAGAAATGGCCCAACGTCAATCGCTTGGTTGTCCAATGCAATGTGGTATGCGAAGGCATTGTAGTTATATAGGTGATTGCCGCCACTTTTATCTTCGTCTAAGAAAATTTCAAGTGTATCGTCATTCCAATATTGCTCTAGAGGGTTAGGGTGACTATCGTGGAGCACATCGTCCACGATTTCCGCAATTAGATACAGATGCTCTTCGGTCCACACCACTTTATAGCGCGCACTAAAATCATTCTCATCTGGCTGTGTTCCTAGCATAAGTTTATCTAGGCTTTTCCATTTTGCTTTCTCCCAAGCAGGATCACTCAGCTCGCCATCTAGAATTGGCGCCTGATCGGCAAATGGTGACTCATAAATTTCATTTACTACTGCTTTTTCTTCTGCAAAAGATTGTCCAGAGAAAAACAAGAATAGCAGGATAACTATACAAAAATTCATAAACCGTAAGCCCTAAAAATGTATTAACGTTTGCTGGCGATGCCACACACTACTCCCATGACAAGCAAAAAGTAACCCCAATCTCTTCCATCATGCACGTAAATCAGTAAAATTTTGTTACAATCGCTGGTGCGCACATCTTATTGTATCTTTGATCCTTGTGCCATAGAAATGAGGGGCTATTGCACACCTCACCCCCCCTAAGTAGGCACAATACTCTTTGACTATTCTTATAGCACTGAATACAAAATATCAAGGCAGGCATAAACTCAGGTTAGCGTACCTTAACTGTGTCGAGGTCTGATTATACTCTATGGATGGCATCAACAATTCCTCTCATACAGCTATCCAGGCGCTAAAAAATTAGCTGGCTTAGACTACTATCTACACAAATTAAAGGCTAAAGTGAAACCGCCAAATTTTTCCATTTCGATAGGAACTTTAGACAGGTCGCTGATGATTTTGTTAGCGAATAAAAATTCACCATTACTGTTGCCGTCATGCAACAGCAATGCACAATTAGCTTTACTCTTAATAAAAGACAGATCCAATACCCTACTTTTTTTATGTGCTTCACCATTAATGCCAGCGACAAACCAACGCTCCCCTCTTCGTCTAGCCATGACTACATCGCGGCCAGGGTAGCCTGACAAAAAACGGGTCTCATCCCAGGCTGAAGGCAGCTGTCGAAAGAAATCTCGGTAAGCTTGTGGCAAGGCCCTAAGGCTTTTGGATGAATCCGCGATATGCTGGATTCCTGATTCAAAAATCACCGACAACGCAGTTTCATGCCCATTAGTAGTGCGCCTCTTTACTCTTTGTGGCGTATAAGCCACCGGCGTATAGTCCATCGAACCAATAACATTGCGTGTAAAAGGTAAAATAGTATTCTGATAAGCTGCCAACTCGCCATAATCAGGCAACGATGAGAATGTATAAAACTCTGCTCCTCGTACAGATTCCATACTCATCAGATTAGGCCAGGTACGCTCCCAGCCCCGTGGCACGGTGCTACCGTGAAATACCACCATGATTTCATGTTCCGCTGCATCACGCAGAATATGTAGATATTGATTCATGATTTCCTGTTTATCACTTTGGAAAAAATCCACTTTTATGCCTTTTATTCCCAACCTTTTAAGCTTGGCAAACTCGGCATTACGTCGCCGACTATCGCTCATGATGTTGCGCGGTTCTTCACTTACAAAGTTATGTCGACCACCAGAGTTGTACCAAAAAAATAAATCTACATTACGCTTTTTCCCATAGGCGGCTAATTCTTCCATAGCATGATCGCCAATCGTATTCCAGTTAGCGTCGACTAGGGAATAGGGCCATCCAATATAGGCGGATAGATCAATAAAGTCTTTTAAAGCCGATAAGTTACGAGAGCTAGCGTGATCAGACCACCAACTCCAAGAAGATATACCTGGACGAATCCACTCCACATTGGATATTTTAGACGGATCACTTAGGTGAAAAACAAGATTACTTTCAATGATTCCTGCAAGACTGGCGCTAATAATGCCAAGCCGCCAAGGCATTTTCCACGGTGTTTTAGAGACTGCAATATTGCGCCCGAAACCCATTGCACTCTCTGCTAAGGGAAACGCTACTTTATAAATACCATCCTTAGCATCCGCCGCCAAATGAACGCCGTGATCACCTAAACCAATATTGCTTTCATGAAGCAACAACCATTGTTGGCCCTTAGTTTTAAATAATGATGGAAATCCCCAGCCAGTTTCTTTGTCTGTATTTTTAATCGATGTACCACTGGGGGTAGCATTTTTATAAGGCGTTTCATAAGCAGGTCGCCAAGTATCTGCAATATCGTAAGCCTGCCCCCAATGAGTACCATCAAGACCAACATTGAAACTTGTTACCTCATCAATAAGCCATGTCATCAGTGAGCTTTTATCTAACAAAACATAACGAAAACCGAAACCCTCATTAAAAAGCCGGATATCCAAACGCATTTTTTTACCACTTTCATCATCTTTAAAGGTGAGTAAAAGTTGGTTAGCCTGGGCATAATTATCACGACGTTTACCTGTTAACATCGTATATTTATCAGTAACTTTACTACGATTCTCTTCAATGAAAGTAAGGGCGTTAGTAAAGTCTGAAATAACAGGTTTATCTGGCTTTCTTTGATCGATGGTTGAGCTTACAAAGCCTAAACTCGACCACCCTAAAATAGATATGTCGCTATTGCGTCTCACGCTGTATTGTAAAGCGCCGTTAGACCTTTGACGTACGTAAAAAATAATTGAATTATCAGGAGAAGTAAGCTCCCATATATTGGCAACCACATTATTGTTATTGCCTTGGTGACTTTCAGCTACCTTTTGAGCAAAAGCACTCTTTAAAAAAATACTTAGTAATAGGTAAATAGGCAAGAAAAATAAAATTACTCTTTGTATATCTCTCATATCTATGCACCTTTAGGTAAAATTGAAGGTAAATACTACAGAATAAAAAAGGCCGCAATTGCGGCCTATTAATAGAGGTACTCACAAAATAACATTTTTACGTCTTTTCACCGATAACCAGCGTTGCCCTATTTCCTAATAAACGATTAATCAGAAGTGAAAAAGCAATACAAAATATTAAAGTAATAAACATCGCATGAATATAATGAACGGGCGTCCAAACAAAACTTAAAAAAGCATATAAAGCAACACCAGCGACCACAGCCGCTATCGCCGCACGAGCTTCGACCCCTTTAAAAGCCAAACCAACAACAAAAGCAGATAATATTGGCATAGAAAGCAGACCAAAGAGTTGTTGTACAGTATTAATCACACTTTCCTGTGTAGCAAAAACAGGAACTAAAAGAATAGCCAACAACGTCATAATACAAGAAACGATGCTACTTAACTTAGGAATATTATTGACTTTACGAACGTAACACTCATGCAAATCACAAACATACAACGCCGCTGAAGCGTTAAGAATACTATTAAAACTTGTCAATGCTGCCGCGGCAATTGCCGCAGCAAAGGCACCAGATAACCAGCCAGGCAATACGTCACCAACCAGACGTCCATAGGCTTCATCATTAATATCTCCATATAATTTAAACGCTACAATTCCCGGAACAGTAACGATAACAGGAACAATCATTAAACGAATTCCAGCAGCAGCTAGAACGCCTTTGCGCGCTTCTTTTAATGTAGGTGCAGCCATCGCCCTCTGAGTGATGGTTTGGTTTGTACTCCAATAAAAAGTTTGAATAAAGATCATTCCTGTCAGAAGAGTATGCCAAGGTATGGGCGAGTCGTTATCACCAATCATTGTCAGGCGTTCTGCAGGAATACCACTGAAATCAAAATCAATGGCTTTTAATGCAAGAAACACGACCAAAAGAGCAAGGGATAATATCAAAACGCCACTATAAGTATCTGATACAGCGACAGCTCGCAACCCTCCCAAAATAGCATATGTTGCACCGACAATAGCAAGTGAGACAGCAACAACCATGAGGGGAATATCCAAATCAAACATGGACAGTAAGAATAGTGAGCCACCATACAAAACAGCGGGCAAAAAGATAAAGATATTACCTAACAAAAAAAGCGCAGAGATTAATGCCCGAATATGTTTATCATTATATTTGCGCTGCAGCAATTCAGTGGTAGTTGTACAATTGTTGTTATAATATATCGGTAGAAAAACAAAGGCTAAAATAATCAAGCCACATACGGCAGCGAGTTCCCACCAAGCCAAAAGCAACATCTGATTGCCGTTCATCCCTACCAGCTGATCAGTAGATAGGTTTGTAAGGGTTATGGAACCAGCTACAAAATACCAACTCAGGCCACCGTTAGCCAGGAAATAGTCGTGTCCAGATCCCTGATCCCCAGTATCAGCCTTACGGCATTGAAGATAAGTTAATAACCCAATTATGGCTGTGATAAATATAAAAACGAAAATTTGCACACTGCCTCCATTTACGTATACATCATGTACTGAGCTGATTAATCGCAATAACTGATTAGCTGTAATAAAACCGATTAGTTGTAATAAAATAAATAGATACGATCAAAGCACTATGTCTACTTTTTGCTATATACCGTTAACATCTATTTCTAAATTAAACACGACTTACAAAACAATAGACCAGTTATTCTTCCAGAAGCCCAATGCGGTAGCGCCTATTCTCTAAATAACCACTAAATAAGTAATCTCTAAACAACTACTAACAAGCAATACGTTTATCTATTACTGAGCACTGGAGCAGCGTCTGCCTCGCTGTATTTCCGTCAACTATCTTCAATTAATTTATCTAGCATAAAGAATAGTCCATAGAATGGGGAACTCATAAAATTCATTCACATCATATTATTGTATTGTCGATGTTAGCGCCCAGCATATAAAATGGCGCAGATATACGCCTAGGCATGGCACCAATATAATACTTAATATGGGGATAGTAAAGAATTTATATGATAAATAGAAAGGAAGGGCGTACATATTTCAACCGCCCTCTAAAGTTTACTCGAAAGCTATCATAGCCAAGCAACAAACGGGAGTCGGCTAAAATAATAGCTGCACTGCAGTAAATGTCCAAAATACATACAACCGAAAAGCACTTGTATTCAAACTTCTATATCATTCTTTTCAATGTACACACGAGATATTCTCATGCTGAAAGCTGTGGGGAATATGCTTTTCAGTATTATACTTAGCATCACTAAAATACTGTTTTTCACATGTCTCGATGCGTTTGTAATAACGCTCATATACATTATCAAATTCTTCAATTGATCTATCGGAGGAATCATTTATTGCATTAGACATTTTTGATAATAAAACAATTGCTTCGTTAAAATTATTTTCTACTAGCAGGAGTTCGATAAGGAACTCTAGGGGTTTTATAATATGTGTGTTATTAAAAAACTGATTTTTCTTACATTTGTAACGCAGTAAGCCAATTTCCATAGATGAGTGGAGATACACATAAGCTGTCTCGCTTCTACACTCAATGTACGCCTTCATACCTCTTCTCATGGTATCTGTCCAAGCTCGCATTGCGATACCTTCACATTCAATCATACGATCGGCATGAGACTGACAAAAGTACTTGTATTTCATAAATACGCCCTTTGAACTTTAATTTTATTATCGATAGAAAATTATATGATTCGTATATATCTTATTATTTGTTTTAAACTGCCCACTTATCTTTGCCAATAAACCTAGCTTGTCATTGTTGTGCAGAGTGTTATTAGGACAAGAAGAAACAATAGAAAGAGGGTAATGGCTTTGTGCTATTTTTTCTTCCAGATCAGAAATTTGATGTGATAAGACAATATCGATTGTCGGTGTTTTTTTATTTAAATACTTAAAAATAGACGAACTTAACACTTCAAATTCATGCCATGATTTCAACGTTTGGTTTTCATGACAAACAACTATCTTAGGTTTATCGTCATCCCAATTGACACATTGATACCAGTCATATACTGGAGTTTTACATACTGATCTCGTATGGTTATCCAATATAGGAAATATCTTTTCCAACAAATCATTTACATCATGGTCGTTAATAACTTGCCAGGAAAATTGCGGCCAGTCTGTAGATTGTGATAAACGGTGGAAGCGTGTACTTAGCCCAGCATTTACCTCTAAACCTACACCGTCAGTATACCGCTCGAAAAAAGATAAAATTTGTCTATCGATCCACTGCCAATGCTTAAGCGTGGTGCTGCGCTGCTTCCAAGTATTTTGCGATAATGTTTTGTTACACTCAACACCTAGCTTACTTAATACACTGTAAGCTGCCTGATCAACAAAACCTGAAGTCGACGCGTGAGAACTAGCCTGCGCGCGAAAAATAACAGGATCAACTAGCTGTGATAACTGTGCAGCATTTAGCATAAATCACCCCAAATAAAAATACTAATGGTTTTCAATTAAACGTCGTTGTTACCCATTTATTTAGAACTTCATTGATTTCACTTTTACCCGGAGATGATGATCCGTTTTCTATCGCTTCGGCATGCCCAAATGTTGCTTCTATAATTGGCATTCCATCTACTTGCGTTTTTAAAATTACTCGATCGTTGTTTGCAAAACGTTGGCTCCATGCCGTTCGCACACTCTGCCAATAGGCCGAAGTTTTTTCCCAATAATCATAAGCAGGCGAAAAATCGACTCCATCTACACGCTGGTAGTTATTAAAACCAAATTCACGCACCAAGGTTGTTTTTGTTTCACTGCCCTCACGGACAGTTTTCGTATTATCCTGCTCGTGCGTCCATCCCATTGGGGTCACGGTGTGGCGGTTCTCAACGTTTAGCGCGTTGTAGTCATCACGTGTTGTATATTCACGCCTTGGCAAAGGACGCCAAGTACGGTCGCTTGTCCACGTTGAAACACCGTAGCGATGGTTCCATTTACCAGTTCCACAATAGCGGGGAGCATCAGAAACTTCATACACACATTGAGTCCACATACCTTTGTGTTTATTGCTCGAAATAAGTTTTCTTTCCCAAGTTTGATCGGCAACAAATTCAAATCTCTGTTTTGCTTCAAAGTGCCAGTCCTGGCGCCAATGTTTCACGACATGGCCATCACCAACAACTAAAATGTGCTGTAAAACAATAAGTGAGGGACTTTCTTCAATGAGAATAACTGTCTCAAACCCGCCGGAATGCTTGGCCGGCTTACGTTCATAGCCAGCCTTTAGTACAACTGTTTCTTGAAAATCAAAACTTACCTTATGCTCGCCTTGCATCGCCAAAATTGCAGCGCGATCTTTTTCACGTTTTGTGGATGCAGTCACAATTTTTTCGAAGTTGTCATTCGCCACAAAAGAATAAGAGGGGGACTTTAACTCTTGTTTTTTGTCCGGCGACTCTTTTTGATCTGGCGATTGGGAAATATACGAGCTTTGTGTACAGGCGCTGAGTAACATCACAGCAAGCACACCGCTAATACAAGTTAAGTTTTTATACATAATAAAATGTCCTGTCGCTTCTCAATGTCATTCACTTATTTTTACTTCATTTTGCCAATTTACAGATCAGGCAATTCTTCAAATAGCATTTACATCCTAAGCACTTGCAGTTATCAGTAAAATATATAATATTATGATAATGCTAATCATTATCATTCGCAAAATCAAGAAACCCATCATGATATCTAAAAAAATATGTCTTACCTTGCTCTCTCTGGCAGCAGTATCAACCTATGCCTTAGCTGATACATCAAACTCTTTGGATATGGAGAAGAAGTTAGAAGAAAGAATTGTCGTAGTAGGCACGAGAACAGAACGTGCCATACCCGAAATAGCAGCCACCATTGACGTCAAAACTGCCGAGCAAATTGAAAAAGAGTTAGCTCAAAACTTGGAGAATTTATTCCGCTTTACACCGGGAGTTTCTGGTTCCGGCTCTGGTAGCCGCTTCGGCTTCACCGGATTTAATATTCGCGGTATCGGCGGCAACAGGGTGCTAACCCTGGTAGACGGCATTAGAGTGCCGGAAGAGTTTTCTTTTGGACCTTTTTTAAGTGCCCGTCGAAATTTTATCGACATTGATAGCCTCGGCCGCGCCGAGGTAGCGCGCGGCCCTATATCTTCTCTCTATGGCAGTGATGCTTTAGGAGGTGTGGTTGCACTTACAACGAAAAAGCCAGAAGACTATTTGGGTAAAGACCAAAACACATATGCGGGATTTAAACTGGCTCATACCTCTGCCGATAATGGTACCGCAGCGCGCTTAGCGCTTGCAGCAGGAAGCCAAGACTTTGCTGGATTACTACTGTACAACCAAAGAACGATTGAGGAGTTAGAAAATCAGGGAGGAGTTGGTGGTATCGGGCTAAATCGTGAGCGTCCTGATCCGCAAGATATAGACAACCAAAACGCCGTGGTAAAATTTTCCTATTCACCAGGAGAGCAACATAGCTTACTTCTGTCATTAGAAAATTATGATAACCAAACAGATACAAGTGTCCTCTCAAATGGCGGTATCGTTAATTTTGGTGTAACCACGGATCAACAAGATGCTGAAGACGAACGTACAAGATCACGTTATTCATTGTCTTATACATACAAAGGCGATTTAACACTGCTAGATAGTTTAACAACAACAGTATATAAGCAAAGTAGTGAATCAGAACAACTCACCACGGAACAACGCAGTAGCGCAAGAGGCAATCAAATAAGGCTGCGCAGTTCACGCTTCGAGCAAGATATTCAAGGGGCCTTTGTGCAATTAGGAAAAGAGTTTAACAGTAAAAGCGCGATGCACTTTTTCACTTATGGTCTCGATTACTATCAAACAGATAATGATACATCTCGAAATGGCGGTACCTTCGATAGAGCCACCGGTGCACAACTACCAGAATTCCTACCATTACCTACGCGAGATTTTCCGCTTACAGAAGTTACTCAAGTTGCATTTTTTCTACAGGACGAAATTAGCTTGTTAAACAATCGTTTACTACTTTCACCGAGTATCCGTTACGATCACTATGATGCTAATGTGCGAGCAGATGAAATTTATTTGACCGGCAACCCAGGTATATCACCACCAGAAAACTACAGTGACTCGGATCTAACAAGTAAATTTGGTATCGTCTATAACATCACGCAAATCTATTCCATTTATGCTAGGTATAGTGAAGGATTCAGAGCACCACCTTACGATGATGTCAATGTAGGCTTTACTAATTTATTGGGCGGCTATAAAACCATATCTAACAGCGACTTAGTGTCAGAAGAAAGCCAAGGTATTGAGATTGGAATGCGTATAGAAAACGAAAACAACAATTTGCATCTAGCAATTTTTAAAAATGATTATGAAAATTTTATTGAATCATTAGCGATTGCCCCACAATTTGTCACTTCAAACGGTGTTGACCCTGCTGATAATTTACTAACCTTCCAGTCAATCAATCGCGCAGATGTAACAATTGAAGGAGCAGAATTAAGTGGTCGTTATTATTTTGAGACAGGGTCAAGCCTATTGTCGGGCTTTTCGTTACAAGCAGCCATCGCCTACGCGAGCGGCGAAGATGACAACACCGGTGAACCACTAAACAGTATTGAACCTATAACTGCAAACGTTGGTGTGAACTATAACTCTCCCACTGATCGCTGGGGTGTAAGTGTTATCAATACTTTAGTGGAAGCAAAAGATAATGACGATATTGATAGTCAAAGTGGCAGACTGCCATCCAGCGGCTATGGCGTTGTAGACTTACTTGCACATCTAACCATAAGTGAGAAGCTACGTATCAACATAGGTGTTTTTAATATCAGCGATAAATCTTATATAAGATGGGCAGATACACTGGCAATCGGTAATGATGCGCCCGCACGCTTCACCCAACCGGGTATCAATGGTGCAATATCGTTACGTTTTGAGCTTTAGCTCTGATAGTTTTAATAAAAGCAGTTACAAGAAATTGTGAATACAGATATCCAATTCATCCGGATGCCAAGTTTTCACAATTTCAATGTCGAGCTTCGATGTCGCTAAATTTAGGATGCGACACTGTTCATAATGGCGGCTTTTCATATTATAAAAAATACGGACAATAGGTTTATTTGAAAGCTCTAAGTTGGGCTCAATAACCACGCCCAATTTGCCATTACTCAGTTCTATCACAGTACCAACAGGGTAAACACTCATGCACCGAATAAAACTGTAAACTAGTGTTTTATCGAGATGGGACTCAGTCATAGACACCAGCAATTTCATTGCTTTAAAAGGCGCCATCCCCTCATGGTAGCAACGGGATGCCGTCACTGCATCATAGACATCCACAATGGCAGCCATGCGCCCATAGACATCGATCTTTGATTCATCAATCCCCATTGGATAGCCAGTACCATCTAAACGTTCATGGTGAAGACCACAAATAGACTTAGCAATATCGCTAATACCTTCGGACTTAATTAATACCTCTTGACCATAAACCACATGACGTTTCATTTCGACCCATTCATCATCAGTCAGTTTGCCCGCCTTATTTAGTATTTCAGAAGGCACACGTATCTTACCAATATCATGTAAAAGCCCACCCGTAGTCAATTCTTTTACTGTATTTTTATCAAAGCCCAGATAAGTTGAAAAAATACTCATTAGGATACCCACGTTAACAGAGTGCTCTAATAAATATCTGTCTTTCTCTCTAATTTGGCTTAGACACTGCAGAGCATTAGGGTTATTAAGTATGGAGTTATTAATATCATCTGCTAATTCATTGACAGGTGCCACATCAATGGCCTTGCCCATTTTGACATCATTTAATAAATCCTCAACCATGCCTCGGGCTTCACCATAAACGCGCTCAGCTTTTTCACGCTCAACCTTTAAAGTTAGACGTGGTTTGAATGACACATTATTGGATAAGATAGGATGAGCGAAACGAGAGTCTTTGCCTTTGCTAACATCAATAAAGAACTCTTTTAAGTTCTTCTCTCGAAGTTTGTCAAGCGTATCTTGGCGCTGAATAAAGCCTTCATTTTGCATTTTTCCATCTGCAACACCTTTAGTCTCCGTTGTAATGTACATACCAATTTCGAGATGCTCTGTTGAAATACGCTTGATATGACTCATCCGAAAAACTAACTCTAGGCAGTAAATGTAAGGAGCAAAAGCAACAGTTAAAAGTATAGCAGTGTTTCCAGTGCCACTAGATTTTTAAAGATAGATGTCAGCGGTAGAGCAATGAATTGTTATAGCCAAATAGTATTATAATTTTGACTACACAATGCTTTAGTCACAAGCAAGGATGGTAACAGCAGAAAAATATGGAGGGGCCAGTAGCTAGCCCCGAATCTTTACTCAAACATAGTCTTTTCAATAATGCCACATAAGATATGGCCAATCATGATATGGCTCTCTTGGATGCGAGCAGTGCAATCGGATGGCACACTTAGTACATGATCCGCCACTTGCAGAATCTTACCGCCCTGACCACAAAGACCAACACAGACAACACCTTTGCTTTTAGCACTATCAAAGGCTTCTAGGATATTTTTGGAATTACCTGATGTGCTAATACCAATAAAAACATCGCCACTTACAGCATTCGCTTCTAATTGGCGACTAAACACCTTGTCATAGCCGTAGTCGTTACCAATTGCCGTCAGCATCGAGGTATCGGTGGTTAAAGCAATTGCAGGTAAACCAGGGCGGTCAAACTCGAAACGCGCGACGAGCTCCGCCGCAATGTGCTGAGCATCTCCAGCACTACCACCATTGCCCGCTAACAAGACTTTATTGCCGTTTTTATATGCATCCACACATAACTGCGCCACTTCATCGATAGCATTTAAATGCTCAGCAGATGAAAGTATATGCTGTTTTACGCTGATGGATTGTTCAACAATGGTTTTTATATAATTTTGATGCGACATATGTTTCTCGTCATGTGTTCTAATAAAGCGAGAGCGGAAAGTGCTCTGTTATTTGTATAAAAGGATGGTGCTCTGTCACAATACGATAGGTTCTCCAAACCTCATCTTTGCGTCTATCCTCCCCTACTTCCAGGATTTGCCGATAGGTTTCAAGATTACATTCACGCAGTAATTCACCAATCCCCAAACGCTGCATCCTCAAATCTTCCTGAAATTGAGGATTGAGAACATCAATGCAAATCAAAGAGTTAGCAGTGACATAAATGTTATTGGACTGCAAACCTCTTAAATGCACACTACGGGCAACAACTCGATCTCCAGTATCTCGCTCAATATAGGGCGCAGGCTCGTCCAAAACGGTCTCATTCTGTGAGATGGTTTCAACGATCAGAGGTTCCCAAAAAAATGCTTCCAAACTTTTTGTTACGGTACCATCTGTGGTGAGCAAAACCCTCAAAAAAGCAGGTATTTTAGCCAAGTCCAATAAGTTATTGGTAATATCTTGAAACGATTCTATCGCACTCGGTTTTTGATTTAGCGCACTCATTTTTTTCGCTTACGTCTTTTAATCGCGGCATATTATCATAGAAGCCATGATTCATCTTTTATTTTTAGACTAGAGCCTAGTCACAGGAATTTAAGCCCTCCAGTTTGCCTTCAAAAACGTTATAATCTTAAACTTGATCAACCACCATAGAATATTTAAGGGGAATCCACTTTGAATCTTACAAACGCAGATAGCGGTCAACTTCAGCAATGGCAATCCGAACTTACTTCTCGTTACCAAGACATCAAAGCGAAAGGCCTTAATTTAGACCTTACCCGCGGAAAACCCTCCTCTGAACAGCTTCAATTATCAGATGCCTTAGACGGTATTTTAGGCTCAGAATACACCTCCCCTAGCGGAGTAGATGTACGCAATTATGGCGGTTTAGATGGTCTGCTTGAAGCCCGTAAACTAGGGTCACAATTCCTCGATATGCCGGCAGAAAATATTATTGCAGGTGGCAACAGCAGCCTTACGTTAATGCACCAGACGATGGCTATTGCTCATCAGTTTGGTCTTAATGGTAGTGATTCCGCTTGGAACAAGAGCGCTGATGTTAGTTTTATTTGTCCTGTGCCGGGGTACGATAGACACTACGGTGTTTGCCAGCACCTAGGCATTAAGATGATCACTGTGCCTATGGATGCCAATGGACCGGATATGGATGCGGTAGAGTCACTGGTAGCGCAAGATAAGAGTATTCGTGGCATGTGGTGTGTCCCCAAATACTCTAACCCAACCGGCGTCATATACAGCGATGATGTAGTAAAGCGCATTGCCCAACTGGGAAAAACAGCCCACCCAGATTTCCGCGTTTTTTGGGATAACGCTTATGCAATACACGATCTTGTAGAGCAGCCCAAGACACTAGCTAATATTTACGAGGCCTGCGTTGCTGCTGGCACAGAAGACAGTGTTCTGCAGTTTGCCTCCACATCAAAAGTGACTTTCGCCGGTTCTGGTGTGGCCTTTGTCGGCGCCAGCGCCAACAACCTTAAGGGCATCAAACAGTCCCTAGGTTTTATTACCATCGGTCCAGACAAAGTCAATCAGTTGCGCCATGTTAAGTTCTTCGCCGAGCCAGAATCATTAACTAAGCATATGCAAAAGCATGCCGGTATTATTAAGCCTCGTTTTGAATGCGTACTCAAGCAACTTGATAAGGCCTTTGGTGACAATGATCTAGGCAGTTGGGAGTCTCCGGAAGGTGGCTATTTTATCTCTTTTGACACTCGCCCAGGACTCGCTAAAGAAGTAGTAAGATTAGCAGGAGAAGCCGGTGTGAAATTAACACCCGCAGGTGCCACCTTCCCTTACGGTAATGACCCTGAAGACTGCAATATTCGCATTGCACCGACTGTACCAACAGTCGAGCAAGTAGAACAAGCCATGGACGTATTTGTCGTGTGCGTGCAGTTAGCGTCTATTAACCAGCAACTATCTGCTTAGGATCTACCAATAATCGGCACGACCCTTAAATTATTGAGCCACTCTTGGATGAAACTTTTCATCTTTCAAGAGTGGTAACAAAGGATGACAAAGTTGGCGCTAACCTTCTTTGGAATCGGAATCACAAGTCTCGGCAACTTCAAACCCTTGGCCCTTTGCCTGGTCGATAAGCGCTATGACTGGCCAGAAACCTAATTCTTTAGATTTGGCAAGATCCTCTTGCTTAATAGTATGTATATTAATATTGGATGTTGGAGAGCCACATAGCGCCGGCATCATTCTTCCTGTCATATAACCGCATTTAGAGTCGATGACAGCGATACCCGCCTCTTCCAACATCTTAGCTGTAGTAGCTAAGTCATCGCCCCCCCCTTCACATTGCACAGCACCGTTACTTCGAAAAATTTGCTCAGTAGCAGTAGATTCCGACACTTTTGACGCCACAGCCGCATCGGCAGAGGCGTCTTGTGTGGCATCATTATTTGCGGAATTATCGTTACTACAGCCATAAAGGCTGATCAGAACCACAGTAAGAAAAACATGACAAAGTTTAAACATCACCAGCACCCATAATTTTTAGAGCAGCAATCATAAACTATTTTATTATTATTTTATGTGCGCTTTGGCAGGGGCAGAAGCTTTCGATGACCACGGATGTTGATTGAGGTGCTGATAATTGAGTCCTCGGTTGATATCAATACCAGTAAGACGCCAAGCATGAGCATCGATAGAAATGGGGCCGAGTACTCTTTCATGAAAAACACTCGCAAAGATATAATCGCCCACTTGTTCATAGGCGTCATAGCTCACATCCACATGAGCGCCCAATGTAGTGCGGTAACCCTCTAGTGTAATATGGACGCGATACGTTAAGTGAGTTTCAGAATCAACCCATAACACCAGTTCATCACCCGCAGAGTTACCAATACCAGGCTTCATAGAAGTATAAATTCGGTGATATCGCTTACCATTTTCTTGCTTATCCTCTAAGCGAACAAAATTATCTTTAAAGGATTCAAGTGACAGTGGGCCGAGTAAAAAAATAAAAAAAGAATCTGCTGTTAATGCGGTCGATTGCAATACATCATCATCAACATTTTCTTCATTATTATAAAAAACTCGCGTCTGATTTGACGAGCGAATAACTTTTTTAGTCCCTGCAGGCCCTTGATAGTATGCGCTATAAACACCTGCATTAGGCAAAATTCTCTCCTCTGAACTAACGCGATAACGATGATCTGTAACCAGTGGCTGAATACGAGTAATAAGAAATTTCCAATCCCCATCAATACTTACATTAAGATCATTGAGTTGCTTTAATTTATTGCCACCGTGCTTTATAAACGTATTGTTAAATATTTCCGGGCCAGTTAAACCATCGGAGCAGCATGGTGTTGATAGAGATAATGGGCGGGGAAAGTTTTGCGCACAGCCGCTATTAAAAATAACAATTAACACACATAGTGCATAAATAAAACGGTAGCTCACACTCATAGAAATACTGATCTTGTAAGTAGATTTTTAAATATTTCTACGAGTCGCTGCACAAATAAGATTAATGTTATTGCTTGGGCTTGTTAACAAGATCTAGATAAATAGTCTCTAGATGCCTTCTTGCGCCAAGCACCTAAGCTCGTGCAAAGCTTTATCGGCATCTTTAGAAGCAATAAATATATGGTCGTGGTAAAAAGCAGCAACTACATTCGCACTAATATTTGAAACTGCTAACCGTGAAGATACAGCAGCAGTTAAACCTACTGCATCGAGACTAGAATGAATACTTAGCGTGATGCACTTAAAAACTCCGGAATATTGCATTTGAAATTCATCTGCTTTTGCCTTTGATAAAATCACTGTAGTTCCTTCCTGTTCACAAAAAGTACCCAATGGCTGTAGCGATTGTACAAAGTCGAAGTCAGAAGTATTTAGACAACAAAATACGTATTCTTCATCAGATAATCGGGGCGTCATGGACGCAATTAATGTATTTAAATCTGTTTCGCCTGACATAATTAGAGCTACCCTTTAGATAGTTTTATTCCAACAACACCAACAAAAATTAAACAACAAAAAAATAGTTGCTGCCAAGTGATAGGATGATTAAAAAAATAATGATCAACAAAAGAAATACAAATCGCACCTATGGCTAACCACACGATATAAGCCTGGCTTGCCGGAATGTGCCGCACCGAAATCGAAAATAACAGTAGGCTTGTTGCCATAGCAACAAGAGCCAAAACCACATAAGGAAATTTGCTAAACGCTTCCGATTTTTGAATACCGAATAGCCAGACAGCTTCTAAAACACCGGCAATAAATAAAATAAACCAAGACATGCTCTACCCTCTCTACTCAAAAAAGACCCGTAAACTTATGGGGTCGTCCCCGTAATAGAGCAGAGCGGTGAGGTCGTCCTCACTTCTTAAGAAATGTGTGCCCTAAGACACATGAAACATAATGTAACACTGCAAGCGGCTAATGAAAAGGGTTAAAGCCTATTCACCCTACTAGGGCAGCTCATCCCCACGAGCACTCACATAAAGAGAGTACCAGTCTTCGCGGCTAATATTGATTGATGATGATTGTGAGCAGGCTGTTATTCTATCTATTTTCGTGGTTCCGATAATGGGCTGGATATTGGCAGGATGTTTCATTAACCATGCAAGTATCAAAGCCTCTAGGCTAACATTATATTTATCGGCCAAAGATGCAACCATAGATGCCGTTGTCTGAATATGCTCTGGCTCATTAGTAATATCTCGCCCTGAGAATAATCCCTGGCATAAACTTCCCCAGGCTTGTAATTGAATGCCATTTTTGCGGCAATGCTCTAATGTACCACTGGTAAAATTGAGGTCACTGCCTTTAGGATTACCTGCCATCACCCCCTCATCGAGCCATGCCAGCTGTTGCAAGCTAATTTCTATTTGATTGGCGATAAGGGGCGCATCCAAGTAGGATTGCAGATACGCAATTTGATGTATATGCATATTTGAAACACCAAAAAACTTCACCTTGCCTTGCTCTCTCAATACTTCAAAAGCCTCTGCCACCTCCCCTGGTTCCATCAAAGGGTCTGGTCGGTGGAGCAATAAAATATCCAATTGTTCAATTCCCAGTCGTGCAAGTGAACCCTCAACGGACTGAACGAGCCATTGCTTGGAGAAATCGTAACGCTTGGGCCCAATATCGTCCTGAAAGCGAATACCACACTTAGACTGAATGAACATCTTATCCCGTAGTGAAGGCCTTTCTTTAAGCACCCGACCAAAAACCTTTTCCGCCTTTCCTAGACGATAAATATCAGCATGGTCAAAGACATTAATACCAGCTTCCAATGCCACTTCGATAACTTCATTTGCCTGCTTATAATGACTGTCAGCGATATTACTTTCCTGCCACTCTCCCCCCAGCCCCATACAACCATAAACAAGGCTACTGGCATTCGGCAAAAATTCTTCAAGTGCGTATTTAGGCATAAAAGCTCCAAAAATATATTGTGTAACAATATTTTTAACTGCTGATATCAACCATTAGTCTTCAGCAAAGGTGGCAAGATTAACGTGAACGACACACAAAGCCCAGCAAAAACTGGCCTACATAGGAATGTAATGAAAGTGGCAGCGCACTTAAGATACTTACAAAGGGATGATACGGCAGTCAATTATACAGTGCTTTGGGAACACTCGCTCTTGGCTACAGTTTTGGCCAATGCTTCACTATTAATGAAATCTTTAACCGCAGCCAATAACAACTGCACGCCGGAGAAACCAATAACCATTGCGATAATAATAGCAATAGCACTATCTAGATAAACGCCAAAAACATGGCATACAAGTGAAAGTAGCACGGCTATGGAAGTGAAAACATCAACCAAGCTATGATAGCCATCAGCTTCCAAGGCGGGGGATGATGTATCTCGGCCTGTGCAGATTTTTAAATGAGACATATATGCAACAACAGAGATAACAGCTGTCATACCAATAATACCAAGCCAAATATTAGAAATGGCTTCTTTTTCCTGTTGCGCTTCATTAATAATCTCAAAAGGCAGATAAAGTATTACTACAGCTACCAAAATCGAAAGGCATGATTCTAATCTGTGAGCTACAGCAATGCCTAGTTGACTATTTCTTCTTTCCTGGGAAATTTTAACCACAATACTGCTTAACAGTACCAGAGAAACCAACAGATCAGTAAGAGAATGAAACGCATCAGCAAGAATAACAGAGCTGCCAGTGACTACTGCCAGCAAGAGTTTGACGAATGTCAAAGAAAGATCGGCAGCAATTGCCAGTAGAGATGTTCTAATGCGTTTATCTATTATCATTAATATATACCTGCGCGTCGAGCAGTATGAAGGAGACTTCCCGCTCCTTCAAAAACAATAAAGTATATTGTTTTCAATTTCGTGACATTCATTAACAGCAAGAAGAAATTTAACTCTCAGTTTTGCTCCAGTCTAAGCGCATATCAAAACTACTGCGAAATTTTTTCTCAAGTGGTTCTATTTCAGTATCGATACTTTCAAAAACATTTTTCAAAGGCTTGATATTCGCGTCTCGACCAAAGATAAAGTCTTGGTCTTGCACAATTGTTCGATACGCCTTGTTAAGATCAAGAGCCCGTCTGCGCGAAGGCATAATGAGTTCGTACACGTCTTTTGCTTTGTTAACCGCTGCTAAATCCAATTTACCGTTTGGAAAGTATTTTTCTTGTAATTCATCGTTGCCTCTGAATTCATTACCGCCACCTACTTTCTGTAAGTATGAAGCGATACCTCCCATGGTTTCCCCATAAACAGGTACATCTTGCATACCTCGCAAGTTGATATACCCCCAACCCGCTGCACCGTCGACTTTTCTGGCAAATGCAAAAGTTTGATCTATTGTAGAACCAATGGTGGTATGACACCCCATGCAAAATAAATTTTCCTCATAGACTTGTTGGCGCAAGTGTCCGTCGGCATTTTCAATAAATCCAATAAGATGCCAGCCAAATTTATTATTAAGCCCCTTATCACCAAGGGTAGGATAGCGAGGTAAATTACCTTCCATTTTGTCACGTTGCTCTTCTGCATAAAAATTGCCGAGCATGGATTTTTCATGAAATTCAGTTTTCACCATGTAGCGAACTTCTTTCATTCGCTTTGGCACATAAATATCACCTTTATCATTAACACCGATATATCTCACCGTATGAAGAAAAGAAGTACCCACTGGATATAAGAACGTTGATACTTTCTCATCTGCAGCAGCACCGAAATAACGCGTGGGCCGACGCATTTCACTAACGGCATTTTCCAGTTTATTATCACCATCGATATCAAAACCCAAAGCGACCTCATTCATTGTCGGAATACTAAGGGTTCTAAAATTTTTAATCGCCGCTTCAACAACAGTTAAGTTTAAAACATAGATATTGCGATCATATTTTCCTGCTGCTGTTGTTCTAAACTTTTCAGGGAGCCGAATCATCACATCGTCAGTAGAACCGTTAGTGGGCCAAAATGTACTGGGTAGTGGCATATAGTTAAAAGCAACCCAACCACTACCATCTTTTGCAAATCCATTTTCGTCAAATGCTTGCGCTCCTAATTGCAAATCAGCAAGATCGGGAACCCACCCATTCCAGCCACGCGCAACAAGACTTGGCGCCAATGCTGAGTAATTATCCTGGTTAATATATTCTAAAATTTCGTCATCGGGAATGGCGGCTATACGCTCCGTCCTATCTTCAAATAGATTTTTCCAGTGATTCTTTACACCTACGTCAGAGAAACCGTAGTCACCCTGTAAATCGCCATCGTCCATGCGGTTGGCACGGCCTTCGTTAGCAAAAGTAAATTGATGGCATGTAAGGCAAGGGTTATTTTTCCCTTCCGTCTTGGTGTAGCACTGAGATGGGATGACTGCCTCGACATTATATAGTCTTGATTGACTACTAGAAGAAGAGCTGAGCACAGCTTTTACAAACTTCGCATCTTTTTCTTGCTGAATTTTATTTTGCGTCGCCTGGTCAATATTTTTTTCCGCTGAGACATTTTTCGTATTGGTAACTGTAGTAGAAGATTTAGGTTTAGTATCTTCCACAATATTTGATGTTGTAGATGACTCATTTTTGCCGCAAGCAATTAACGAAAGAGTAATACAAATTGATGCAGAGTAATTAACAAGTAATGAACAAATACGATTCATTCTCACGCCTATTTATTAGAATTAAATATTCTGTCGAATTTTAACAACGGAAAGTGACGAAAAAATGACAAACGAAAAAGAAAGGTATTTGTTTTAAATAACGTTAAAACAACATTTTAACTAGATTTAAGTGACATTTAAAATAGTATGTAGAGAAAAACACAAGGCAAAAAAAAATGGATTGACCAAGCAATCCATTTTTTAATTGACTCGACAACTTTTTATTGAGAGTTAAAAATTATAGAGAGTTAAAGAATGAGCAAGTAAAACCTTGACCCGCCCATTTTTAAATCAAAAAGCTTATTGATCACCAACAGTAGATGATGCAGCCAATGGACCTTCGAAACCAAACAAGGCCACTGAGTTTGAATGCAAGGCTGCTTCAAAATCAACACCAAATGACTGGTTAGCTAAAGTCGTGTTGAAGCCAGTAATACGGATCAAGTCATCGGAGTCGTTACCATCAAACAAGACACTACCACCTGCGTGCTGGATTGAAACATACGCTGTATTGCCGTCTGGAGTGAAAGCAAAACCTGTTGGCTCTGCACCTTGTACAGCGATGGAAAGCATTTTCACACAACCGTCAGTTTTAATATCGCGGTCAGCGCCATCTGGCAAACAAGCCCAAACATCACCATCGCTGCGGTCTTCAATAACATAAAGCACACCTGTACCTGGTTGGAAAGCAACGTTATCAGGCGCAGCAAAGTCGCCATCACCTTCAACAAAACGGTTAACAACAACAGTACGCTCATCAGCAGTTGCCATTAGAGGGTTGGCATCAACACCACAAATAATTTCACCACCGTTTTCAACACTTGGGTTACCGGTATTTGCCCAGCAGAAACGAACAGCGTCTGGCGTTGGCGCAGCGGCAACATAACTTGGGTCAAGATGTAAGTCTTCAGGACGGTAGTAACCGGTAGCGCCTTTATCATTAGCATCAACACGCGCATTGTTAGGGTCGATTTCAAGCCAAGCAGCGTTACCAACTTCACAACCTTGACCTGCTTGTTGGCGACTGTCACGGCAACTTACTTGCATCGCATAAGTGCTACCGCTAACCAGAGGAGAGTCAGCTAAATCGCTAATTGTTGTGCTAGCAGTGCGTGGCGTACTAGGAATAAATTTGAAGATTGCACCACCGTTAGTATCTCGGTTAATAAGCAATTCAGAACCATCACTGTTGTCATCAACACGACGACCATTGGGTAAGAAGTATTGCTCGTATGAACCAGGACGCAGTTCATCACCGCCGACAACCACACCACTGTCAAGTACGATTAAACCTTCCCAAGCCATAGTAGCAAGTGCTGTACGCTTGATCACAAGGTTAGTAGCATCAGGTGAAGTAGGAGCCGCTTCTGTCCCAGTGAATACACCATTGTTATCACCTTGTACAATTAAGGCGGCCTCACCTGGACCACCACGATTTGCCACCACTACGTTGGTGGTCGTTAATGGATTTAGGATCTCATAGGTTGCACCATCACCCGCTTCTTCAGTCGCTAGGATTGTGCCCCAAGGAGTTGTGCGAATACCATCACAACGAGTCATACCGCGCAAAATAGTTTCGATAGTTCCGTCACTAAGGTTAACACGCTGTACACTTGGCTTAAATTTATTGGCAGTGCCATCGTCAACTAAACCGCGAGATTCTTCAATACAGCCAATCATATGAGTTGGGTTATTACCAGCAGGATAAAAGCTGTGTTGATCCCACCACTCAGAAGCGGTACGTGTAAGGAAAGTTGCGCTTAGGCCATCAGCTAAATCAAGGTAAGCAGAAGCATCGCCACCATTACCAAAAGCATTAGCAGGAGAAGTATCGATACCAACAATGCCTTCGATCTCACCTTCACGGTCAATGGTGTCCGCGTTAGACGCAATTAAAGGAGCGCCGAAGCCATAAACATTCATGGAATCTGCACCAGCCATAGTGGTTCGATTACCAGCAGTTTCTGTAGGAGTCGCAAAGCCTGTAATATGCACGATGTCGTCTGTGCGGAAGTCGTCGACTAAATCGAAGGCGTCATCACGCGAATGCTGAATAGAAACCCATGCTTCTGTACCCTCGTTATTAAAACCAAAACCTGAAGGCTCAGCGGAAGTGTCATTTAATGATAAAATACGCACACAACCATCCGACGTCAGACCTTGGTCGTCGCCATCTGGCAAACACGCCCAAATATCACCGTGAGCGTTATCTTCAACTACATACAAAATACCAGTATTAGGTTGGAACGCTAGGTTGTCTGGTGCATTTAATTCGCTGTCACCTTCGATAAAACGATAGATAGTGACATCGTGATCAGTAAAGTCTCCATCGGCCTCAGCTGGGTCAGTATCGATACCGCACATAACCTCACCCCAGTGTTGAGCACCTCGATTACCAGTATTAGCCCAGCAAAAGCGAATGGCGTTAGCGTTGTCGACATTGCTATAAGTTGGATCGATATGCATATCTTCTGGACGATAGTAACCCGTTGCGCCAGCGATGTTTGCATCTGTACGTGCAGTAGCAGGGTTTACGGATACCCAAGCAGCTTCACCCACTTCACAACCTTGACCAAATTGAGAGCTGCTACATTTTACTTGCATCGCCCAAGTGGAACCGGCGACGAGAGGCGACTCAGAAAGAGCACTAATTGAAGTGGCAGTGTTTAAAGTACTAGGTACAAATTTAAAAATTGCACCGCCGTCAGTAACACCACCAAAGCTTACACTTTGACCTGCGTTATCTAACATTAATTCATAACTACCAGGACGCAGCTCATCACCGCCAATCACAACACCGTTAGCAAGAACAACCAGACCTTCCCAAGCCATGGTAGGTAATGCTGTGCGCTTGATGGCTAAATCTGAAGGAGCGCCAGCGGCATCGACAATAGTTGCTGCCTCCCCTGCTGCACCGCGATTAGTGATGGTTAAGTTGGTAGTCGTTAGTGGGTTAAGAATTTCGTAAGCAGCCCCATCACCCGTTTCTTCAGTAGCAAGGATGGTTCCCCAAGGCGTAGTACGTAAACCGTCACAACGAGCCATACCACGGATGATAGTTTCAACAGAACCATCCGCAAGAGAAACACGCTGAACACCAGGATTCATTTTTCCAGTGTCGCTATTAATAACTTCAGAACCATTTTCGATACACCAAATTTGGTGAGTAGGATTTTCACTTGGATACCAAGCAAATTGATCCGCATGGTGACCAATGGTGCGAGTTAAGAAATCAGCACTAAGACCCGATGCTAATTTTAGATGTTTATCTGCAGCGTGAACTGGACTGCGAACGGAAGTATCTGCACTAATATCCGTAACACCCGCATCGATGACTTCATCAATGTTATCAATGTTGGCAATAGCTGTTGTCTGCTCGGTACTTAATGTGATCGTTGCTGGCGCAACACCATCGATTACACCATCAGCAGCATCAGCAGCCAAAACAAAAAGTGTTTGTTCGCGATCCAAGCCAAGTAAAGCATCAGCATCACGTACAAATTGACCAACTCTAGTAGCAGCTGTTTCTAGCAATGCCGTGTCTAATCCAGAAATAGGGTCAGAACCCTCTGGTAGCTCATCTGTAGTTGCAACAACATTAGCCGATAGACTTGTCACTAGACTAGCAATTTCTGTATCGGCAATCACAGTGCCATCACCGTCAGGATCAAGAGAGTTACGTACCAGCTGAGCAATCATGGTTGACTGTGGCGTAATATTCACAGTTTGATTAGTCCCAGCGCTGCTCGCCATAGCGACAGATTCCATATCAAAAGGCTCGTCCATAAATGTCATATCTTGAGCACCAGCACTATCGAACACAAAGAAGATAGGTTGGCCTGCGTACTGAGCAGGAATATCTACTTTAAATAGATTGCCGTCGGCCGGATTACGATCAATCATCGCAATTGGGTTTTGCGCTTCCAATTCAGCTGCACGATCTGCCGCAGCATTAGCAGCAGTCACTGCTGCATCAACTTGGGCGGCAGTATAAACAAATATTTTACCTCCCATAACAGGACCGTCGAGTACTACACCCGCTGCATTTATCGCAGCGCTCACCCCGTCAGTTCCATTAGTGCCGTCAGTACCGTTGGTACCATTAGTACCATTGGTGCCGTTAGTACCATTACTTCCATCATCACCGCTACACGCCGCCAGCGCTAGCACTGGCACGGTAACGAGCAAAGTCTTGCGAATTGATTCACTCAACGGACCTAATATAGCCATGTTCGCCTCTCTATTTATTGATTTCGCTATCACAAAGGGAATTGTTTGGTGTGGCAGGCTACTGTCGTTCAATGAACGCAAGAAGAATGTTTTTTTAACTTTAGATTACAGTTATATGAAAATATTAATATATATCGTTTTAATAGTGCCAAATTATTGACTAGGCACAAATTAACACATTAAAACCTATCCTTTGCGTCAAGAATTTTAATTATAGCAGTCGCTTTTTTCATCTTGACCACTTGTCAATTATTTATAGGGCAAATCCTTAGTTTACTATCTAAGCTTATTAATTAACTGGTTCTGGTTTTTGTTAGATAGAGGTTAATTAGAGTTGAGCTCAAAGCAAGTGAATACATCAAAAGCGCCAGGATCTATTGCCAATACTTTAAAGTTTTGGTTCTTATTTTTCAGTCTAGTGCCATTGACCATATTTGCTCTAATAAGCTACCAACAGACTAAATCAGATGTTTATCATCTAGCTGATCAAAAATTGCGAAATACATCTGTGCTTGCCGCACGCTTTGTAAGAAATTGGTTCGAATATCGTATGTTCGATATTATTAACCAATCAGATTCCCACAATAACCGCGCTATGCTGCAGCAGCTAAAGAGCCGCTTAAAACAAAGTAATTTGACACCAATAGAATTTGTACAAACGGATATATGGCGTAGCATCGTACGAACACCTCATCGTGAGCTACAACGTCTTATAAAGCAATACGATTACATCGAGAATTTATATTTAATTGACATCGATGGAAACGTTTTATATAGCGAGCTACCAAGCCCCAAGTTAGGTGCTAATTTATTGATTGATGATATTGGCAACATCGGGATTGCCGATAACATAAAACAAGCAATTGAATTAGATAGCATTCAATTTTCTAATAAAACCCTATATGAGAAAGACAAAAACAAAATTACGGGTTTTATGGTCGCGCCTATGCATGTGGATGACAAAATACATAACGATGGCGGGATTATTGGCACTTTTGTAATGCAAATTAGATTTGATCGTATAATCAATGCATTAATTGTCAATACTGGCTCAAGCCTTACTCACTACCTAGTTGGCGATGATGCTTATCTTCGCAGCGCCTATAAAAATAGTCCTGGGGAACTATTAAAACAAACTATTACTACAAAACCAATTTTGCAATGGCTCAGATTACCAGCATCTGAGCGTAAAAATATGAGTAATGACGCTAGCCATTATAAAGGCCCACAAGGCAATCAAGTAATTGGCATCATCAATACTATCCAAATTGCGAATATTAATTGGGCCCTGGTAAGCGAAATCGATGAAGATGAGGCCATGCAGGCACTCAGTTCTATTGCAATGACGACGCTTATGTTAGAGCTGTTAACAATCTTCACCGTCATTATATTTACTCAGATATTAATTTCAAAAATCACCCGCCCCATACTAAATTTGCGAGACGCCATGTTAGATATCGCCCATGGAGGAAAAAAGCAGGAAGTGTCAGTGGAGACAGATAATGAAATAAATACGCTAGCTCAAGCATTCAATCACTTGTTAACTAATAAAAGAGAATATGAACAAACTCTATTAGAAAATACGCGAAAAATCGAACTTATTCTGGATAGTACTGCAGCAGGAACCTGGGACTGGTCTGTACAGACCCAGGAAATATCACTAAGTGAACAGTGGGCTGAATTAATAGGCTATGAGTTATCAGAATTAGGGCTGATAACTACTGATACATGGATGCAACTCATGCATCCCGACGACAGAAAATACTCTGACCAGGCAATGTATGAACATTGGAATAAAAAAACCGACCGTTACTTTTTTGAATCTCGTGTACAGCATAAGAATGGTAGCTGGATATGGGTACTCGATACAGGTCAAGTAGTAGAGTGGCACTCTGACGGTAAACCCAAACGGATGGTGGGCACTCGCATAGATATTAATGATAGAAAAATTGCTGAGCAGCAATTAAAAAGACTTTCACGTATCGCCAGTGAGTCAACCAATGGCATACTCATTACTAATACCGAAGGATTAATCGATTGGATTAACGAAGGTTTTACACGTCTATCTGGCTACAGTTTTGAAGATGTTAAAAATAAAACACCTGACCAGATTCTGCACGGTTCACAAACGCCAATTGACGCTTCGGAAAAAATAAAATCCGCGATGAATCATCTACAACAATTTGATGTAGAAACTATTTATTATCGAAAGAATGGGCAACCTTATTGGGTAAGCCTCAGTGGCAACCCATTACTTGATGACCATAGTAAATTAGAAGGGTTTATTTTTGTCGCTACCGATATCAACGATCAAAAAATTGCTTCTTTAAAGCTCGCACAACAACAAGATATGCTTGAACAGATGAGCTTGCTAGGGTCGATTGGTGCATGGGAAGTAGATTTGCAGAATAATAAAATTTACTGGTCTTCAATGACGAAAAAAATTCATGAAGTGCCAGAGGACTATCAACCAGAGCTGGCTTCAGCGATTAACTTTTATAAAGAAGGTGAGTCCCGCGAAGAAATTACTCGGCTCGTTCAGCAGGGGATAGAAAAAGGTACACCGTGGAATATTGAGCTGCCAATGATCACCGCAAAAGGAAGAGAGATATGGGTGGCGGCTTCAGGTAAGGGTGATTTTCATAATGGTAAAAATGTTAGGTTATTTGGCTCATTTCAAGATATTACCGACAGAAAAAAAATTGAGAACGATATAATACAAGCCAAAAATAAAGCTGAAGCAGCCACCGAAGCAAAAAATCAATTTCTGGCTACAATGAGTCATGAAATACGCACACCAATGAATGGCGTTATCGGGATGCTGAATCTTGTTGCACGCAGTAAACTTAATGAAAAACAACAGCGCCAAATTGATATTGCCAAATCAAGTGCAGATTCTCTATTAGCTATTATCAATGATATTTTAGACTTCTCTAAAGTAGAAGCCGGGGAAATGCACCTTGAGCTACTTAATTTCGATTTATATACCCATATCAGTGACTTTACCGAGTCGATGGCTCTAAAAACAGAAGAAAAAGATATCGAACTTATTCTAGATATGACGGCAATCACCAACCCGTGGCTAAAAGGGGACCCAGGACGTCTACGCCAAATTTTTACCAACCTTGTGAGCAATGCAATTAAATTCACAGAAAGCGGTGAAATTATTATCACATGTCGTATTGAGAACGATGGCGAAAAATATGTTTTTCATGGCTCAGTAAGCGATACAGGCATTGGAATTCCTGACGAGAAAAGAGCACTATTGTTTGATGCTTTTACCCAAGTTGATGCATCGACAACGCGGGAGTTTGGCGGTACAGGGCTTGGATTAGCTATTGTAAAAAAACTCTGCAGACTTATGGATGGCAATATCAGTTTAGAGGAAGGCCGAGAAAAAGGCAGCTGCTTTAACTTTTCAGTGTCTATGGAGAAAAGTCTCGATAGTGATAATAATGTTACATCGCCTCAAATTAACGGATTAAGTATTTTAATCATTGATAAGAACCTTACAAACTGTAAATTATTAAAACGACAACTCACATTATGGGGAGCAGAGGTTGTCTACGCAGTCGATAGTGGTTATGCTATTGAGGTGTGTCAATTACGTGAAAGCAAGCCATTTGATCTCATTTTTATCGAGATTAAATTGTTCGCTTCCTTGGGTGTAGAATTAAAACACAAGCTGCAAACAGCAAATAATTCAGACAAAACGCGCTTTATTGAGATGAACTATTTTAATAGGCATAGCAGTAATAACAAATTCCATGAAGATAGCTTTGATGATTATCTAACAAAACCTGTTACACCTAAAGATCTACATAAACTTTTTGCAAATGAACAGAATCGTCAACCTGGGGCTTCGGTAAAAAAACAAGTAGAAGTCATACCAGAAAGCGATTTATCTGACGATATACCAGTAGAAAATAAAGAGCCAAGTAAACCCACCGACAGCAAACGTGTATTAGTAGTTGACGATAACCCTATTAATCAAGAAGTCGCGTGCAATTTACTCGAGGCGTTGCAGGTCAGTACGCATGTTGCTTCCGGCGGTTTAGAGGCGATCGAAGAATTACAAGCAAGCGTATCGAAGCAAGCATACAAACTCGTGTTAATGGACTGCCAAATGCCAGGGATGGACGGTTATGAAGCTACACGACAAATACGCCAGGGAAAAGCTGGAGCATCAAATGCAGATATAGCGATTATCGCAGTTACTGCCAATGCAATGAAAGGCGATAAAGAGAAGTGTTTACAAGCAGGTATGAATGATTACATCAGTAAACCATTAGACCCTGAAATATTAGAAACAAAACTAAAACAGGTGCTTTTCAAGCAAGTAGCATTCGACGCGGTGAAAACTGAAGATGCCTCGTTGCCAACACAAAATATTAGCAGTGCTTGGGACTACGATAGTCTGCTAAAAAGAGTACGAGGAAAAGAAGAAAGAGTAAAACGCTTAGTGGAGATGTTTATGAGCGATATGCCATCGCGTATTAATGAGCTAACCAGTATGTGTAAAGAAAGCCAATTCAAAGAGATCGGCGATATTGCTCATACGATTAAAGGAGTTTCAGGTAATCTGGGAGCAACGGCTCTACATCAGGTGATGGCGGAGTTCGAAAGCGCTGCTAAAATCGGGGACCAGAACAAAATATCGGAACTCATGCCAAGCTTAGTGAACAACTATAATCAGTTAGAATCTCGCCTCAATGATTACCTAGGGAGCCTTTAAATAACCCTTTATTTAGACTTACAAGGGCCGGGATATTGCTCGCCCGTTGCCATTGTGCAATCCCCGTTCGCAGTCATACTACCGTTCTCAAAAATGCCTTCGTAGAGATTACCCTGAGCACTGGTGTAAATACCGATACCATGAAACTTACCTTGGCTATATTCACCCTCATAGCGAGCACCGTTAGGCCAGGTCATAATGCCGCGCCCATGCTCTAAGCCATCTGAAAAATTACCATCATAAACTGCACCAGACGCATGAACGAGTTTGCCTTTACCATGCCTTTTGCCCTCCTTCCAAGCACCTTCATAGCGGTTGCCCGACACCCACGTATAAATACCTTGCCCATGTCTAATGCCGTCTTTACACTCGCCTTCGTAAACGCTGCCATCGGAAGATTTCAGAGTACAAACTTCAGCTGTATTTTGTTTGTTGCCGCCAGAGAACAGGGAAGAGATACTCAAGTCGATATCAAACGCGATGGTCGCAATATAAATACAAATGATGAATAGCAACCAACAGAAGATCGCAATGGGGACCACATAGATCAACTTCGCAGTTAGACTCAAAGGCTCCTGGGAAGAAGTAGTAAAGCTGCTCTTAGCTTTTAGCTTAGAAAGAAAATTTTTATTCTTACCCGGCGCTGAGCTATTATCATCCGCACTTGATATCTGGCTTGCTTGATCCGGATTATCGAATTCGGCCAGAGCATTGGTCATATCTTCGGAGCCAGAGCCATTACTCGCTTGCGCGGTATCTACTTCATCAATAATTTTAGACTCTTGCGTCTTAGCAAGAACACGCTGGGCTCTTTGGCCCTTTACTACCGAATGATTCTCTAATGCCTGCTCTAGATTGAGCGCTCTATCGGCTGGGCTTAAGCTATCAGTGCTTATGTCATCGCTGCTGCCCTCAAGCGCTATCGCCTCTTCTTTAACATTATTATCTTCAGGCTCATGATTGGATGAATCATTGGCAACTAGCGCGATAGTAACAGGCTTTTGGTTAGATGGATGTGCAGGACTTACACTGCGATGAGTTTTTGCATCATCGATGATAGCATCAGAGTCGCGTTCAGCATCGAGTATCCCGTAACTACCACCATCGACAACAGCCTCAACTACAAAGCCTGCGATCGAATCCTCTGAGATGGTTTTAAGACGGCCAATTGGTGAGCGATAAGCCACAAGCACGGTGGCTCCCGTCGCCATTGGCTCTGATAGTTCAAGATGTATTTCCGGTGAAGATTTGGAGCGAGGCTTCACATACTTAACAGAAGTAATCTTCAGCCAGCGATCTTCTAGTTCAGCTCTAAACTCATTGGGATTAAGGGGGATTGCAGTACTCAGTTCATGCCCAAACCCTAATTCAATACGAAACTCCGTAGCGCAAACCACATAAGCATTAGCATCTTGCCGAGCATTAACAGTTTCTTCATCAGCTACAGAGTCGCCAGGTGCATCAAAGCTTACCTTCAAGCGAAGGCCCGGCTCCAGAGCATCCACAGGCTTGGTATAAATTTTTTCGTCGAAGGCTTCTATGGAGTCACCAAGCCCCTCTGTACACATTAGCCATTGGGTAGGTCGATATTTAATCCCATAGTTTGTATCAGTTGATATAGGCTTTTCTAGAAGGAGAGCCAAGATTGAGCTATTTCCTATATGCTCTATCTTAAGGGATAGAACACCAACCTGCGACTGATTCGTAACAAGTGTTAAATCAGCGGGTAGTGGTGGTAGATCTGCATCAAGTTTCGCATTTAAAAATAGGTACAAGCGATCACCATCGGCAAACGCAGATGAAATATGACCATTATTACCTTGTACACCATCAATATTGGGAGCGATAATCATTTCTCTATATATTTCTTGTTGCAGCCTGTTTCCACAGTTTATTTCTTAATCTATCTTATGAGTGCCTCTGATCGAAATCAAGATGACTCTTGAAAATCCTATAAAATCAATAAGTTAAGCTCATAAAGTATCATTTTTACCCATTCAATGTCTAATCGTGACACACCTCACAGCCATCAGCTTATGACACAAGCCAAGGTATACCTTAGCAAAAATACCACCTCAAAATAAGAAAACATTTAGACTCTACGTTTATTTTTTTGCACTTTTTTGTGTCACCAAAAGTCGTTTTGGCACAAATATAGTCATAATAGGACAGGTGGAGTGCATTCTTTGCTCAGCTCCTGGCATAGATAAACTTTTAACTCAGAGTTAAGTTGATTGTCGCGACACCGCGTAAAGTCATATTACACTGAAGGTTAACTGGCACACAAAACAGCAAACTTGTTTACATTGGAAATTAATTTTAGGTGTCGACTTTTCTACATACACGACAAAGATTACTTAATCTAGTGAAAAAAACGATAATCCCTACAAAATGAGCTACACTTCTAAAATGGCGAATGCTTTAGCTGTAAATGATTTACTAAAAAATTAAAGGTTATTTAAATATCTTTTTTAAGTATGATTCTCGTAAGCTGGAATATTAAGTCGTTAGTATTTCATTTTTGCTTGAAGTTTAAATAATCAAAAAGGTTACTCAATACGTATAAATGGTTGCTTTTATCGGTAGAGAAATTGTCTGTAAAAACGTCTAGTAAGATATTAAGGATAAAAATATCAATAGCTATTAATTTTTACATTCTCAATTCAAATAATCGTTACCTATTACTAAAAAGGATGTAATATTTTGCTAAGTACAATTGTTTATGTTTCTCGCTCCATAAAATTAATGGATAGTGATGAATTGGCTGAAATATTGAATGTTGCTCGCTCTTTTAATAGTGCCAATGATATTACTGGCTTACTTCTTTACAAAGATCAATCCTTTATTCAAGTAATAGAAGGGGATATAAAAACATTAGAAGCTTTATATGCACGCATTAATGATGATGATCGCCACTTCCGTATTCGCACCTTAGTTAAAGAGCCCATATCGGAAAGAAAATTCCCCGATTGGTCGATGGGCTTTCAAAACATAAATAAAATTGATATAAATAGCTTACCTGGCTTCTCCCAGTTTATGAGCCCAGAGTTCTCACAAGACAACCTTGAGATGCATGCAAATAGGGTTACTGAGCTGCTCTATTATTTCCGCGCGAGAAGTTGATTTGACATGTCACAGCATCGTTTTCTTAACAGATAATTTTTGCACCATATAAAGCGGAGAGGTTATGAGTGAAAAAGATTATTATGTTGTAGGTTTGGGCTCTTCTGCTGGTGGACTAGAAGCTTATCAGCATCTTTTACCAAAGTTAGGGAAAACCAATATATGCTATATTATTTGTCAACATCTATCTCCCCATTATAAAAGTATGTTATCCGAGATTCTTTCTCGCAGTACTTCCATGGAGGTAATTGAGTTAATTAATGGTCAAGAACTTTCCCCCGGTAAAATTTTTATTACGCCGCCTAATTCCAATGTAGAAATTTGCGAGGGCAAAGTTACCCTCTCGAAACCTAATACAGATGCAATGCCGAAGCCAAATATAAATCGCTTTCTGACATCATTAGGGCAACATTATAAAGATAGAACCATAGGTGTTATATTATCAGGCTCAGGTAGTGACGGTGCGATGGGAATGGCTTCATTACATGCCAGTGGTGGATTTACAGCAGTACAAACACCTCATACCAGTAGCTATGACAGTATGCCTAAATTCGCTATCCAAAGTAATCATATAGACTTTGTTGGCAGTCCTGAGGAAATTGCCGAATGTATTAATAACTATGTGTTGTCGGATAAAGATAGTTATCAAGAGAGAATTAAACCCACAGTATATACAGCAATAAATCAGTATGTTTTTTCTTGCACTGGTATTGATTTTTCACAATATCGATCTAGCACCATGTCTCGAAGAATTGCTCGGCGCATGTCTATTTGTCGCATCAATGAAATATTAGAATACTTTGAATATTTGAAGAAGAATGATAATGAGCTATCCATGTTTGTACAGGATGCCTTTATCCATGTTAGTGAATTCTTTCGAGACCCACAAGCATTTGATGAAGTAAAAAAAACTATAAGCAAATACCTCGAAGAACTGAGTGATTCTACCGAGTTTAGAATATGGGTACCCGGCTGTGCTACAGGTGAAGAAGCCTACACATTAGCCATTATTGTAGATGACTTAATTCGCAAGAACGACCTTGCTATCCATTACAAGGTTTTTGCAACCGACATTGCCGAAAAGGCAATTGATCATGCTCGCATGGGCCGCTACAACTTAGATTTGTGTGTCAATATCCCAAAAGAATATAGGGAAAGATATTTTGATGCTACAGAAGACCAACTAATAACGAGAAGAGTCATTCGTGACAATGTTGTTTTTTCAACACACAACTTAATTATTGATCCACCTTTTTCCAAATTACATATGGTCTCATGTAGGAATTTGCTTATTTATTTAAATAATGCACTACAAGATGACATTATCAATGTGTTTAATTATGCATTAGAAAACAAAGGCATATTATTTTTAGGCAACTCTGAAAACGTACAAGATGTAAAGGCATTTTCAACTATAAACGAGAAACTTCGGATATACCGAAAAAAAATGGACAATGCCCATTCATTAAACGCTATAAAATTTCGTCCTTTAATACAAGATAAAAAAATTCAACCAATTGAAAACAAAAGATTTAGTATTGAAAAAGAATTACATAAATTACTGATTGAACAACATGCCCCCATTGGGGTCGTGATAGATGAGAAAAGTAATATTATCTACAGCTCACGTAAAATGACAGGAATGCTGGTAGAGCAAGAGGGCTACTTTAATCAAAATATTATTGAACAAACACCAGTAGAATATCGGTCTGAAATGAGAGCACTTATTTATAAGGCTCGCCGAGCAGATAAACAAGCTCATAAAATTGGCAAACAGGTAACGATTAATAATAAGTCTTATTTTCTAAAGATACTTATTGAACATTTTCATGAAGAGCGCCCGGACTGGTTAGTCGCCATATTAACTTTACAAGAAAACAACTCTGGTGTACCCCATTCTAAACATGATGGGGAAAAAGAAGATGGTTCACTAGTTGTTGATCTGGAGCAAGAATTATCAGCCACCCGCGAAAACTTACAAACAGTGGTTGAAGAGCTGGAAACAGCCAATGAACAACTACAAATTTACAATGAAGAATTACAATCTTCCAACGAAGAGTTTCAAAGTACCAATGAAGAACTGCAAACGGTTAATGAAGAGCTACAATCGACCAACGAAGAATTAATAACCGTAAATGATGAGCTCTCCGAAAAAAGCCTAGAACAAGAACGTTTAACAACAGACATTTTTAACATACAAGAATCTCTAGATGTTCCCCTTTTTCTGCTAGATCATGAATTCCGCATATTACGTTTTACTAAACGTTGCTCGGTGCTTGTAGATACCAGCCGCCTGCGCATCAATGACATATTTTTCTCTATTCCCTGGCTACATGATATGCCTGATATCAAAAAGCTATTTGAGGAAATGGTAAATGATGTCTTGGTGCGAACAGAAGAAATTTTAATTGGTAATTCAGTGTACCGCTGTACTATATCTCCTTATAAGGGAGCAGAAGATTTACCCAATGGTACAGTGGTAGTTTTCTACGACATAACCAACCTAAAGAATATACAAACTGAATTAGCGTTAGAAAAAGACATTGCCAACATGACACTTGCTTCTCTGTCTGAAGGAGTTATGCGAATTAATGATGATTATTGTATTGATTATCTAAATGTTGCTACAGAAGGATTATTAAAATGGAGCGCAGATGAGTGTCTAGGTAAAAAAGTTAGCAGCTATCTACAACTGTTTGAAAGCAATAAACTGGTGGATCTTAAAAATCTTATTGAAAAATGCGTGGCAGAAAAGAGAGTATTTTCACCGACAGATAAAATTTACATTCTCAAAACACGCTACGGTGAAGAGAGAAAGATTGAACTTACGATAAGCCCTGTCGCAGTGGGAATGGCTAATTACTCCACTCGAGCAACACTGACATTAAAAGATGTAACAGAACAACAGAAGCACTTAGGGCAATTATTATGGAGCAGCAAGCATGATTCACTAACAGGCTTAGTCAATCGAAAAGAAGTGGAAAGCCGTATACTGCATGCTATTAAAAGTGCCAAAGAGAATAATGTTGAATCAACTTTAATGTACTTGGACTTAGACCAGTTTAAGGTGGTTAATGATACCTGCGGCCATATGGCAGGTGATCAACTACTAAAGCAAGTATCACAATTAATTGAAAATAATATTCGTTCTCGCGATACCTTGGCCCGCTTAGGCGGCGATGAATTTGCCATTCTTCTCGATAATTGCAAAATTATAAAAGCTGAGAGACTGGCTAAAAAGATTTTGGAAAGCATTAGTGGCTATACATTCGCCTGGGAGTCAAGACTTTTTAAAATAGGCGTAAGTATCGGTATAGTTGCCATTACTCCCGAGACTAACTCAGTAAGTTCTGTATTAAGTAATTCGGACGCAGCTTGTTATTCAGCAAAAGAAGGCGGAAGAAATAGAATTGAGATTCATGATAGCGATAACGATTTGTTGGAAATGCAACAATCTCAAATGAATGTTATTTCAGACATTACTGATGCTCTTGAGAATGACGGCTTCCGTTTGTATTTTCAGAAAATAGAGTCCCTGGATGAAAATCACTCAAATGTATGGGAAGCCCTTGTGCGTATGTTCAACAAACAAGGTGAGTTCCTGCTACCAAGTAAATTTTTACCCGCAGCCGAAAGATTCGGTAGTATACAGCGCATCGACCGTTGGGTTTTAGAGCAAGTAGTGCATGTATTTGGTACATATTTTGACAAGAGTAACCTACCCACAATTAACGTCAATATGTCTGCCAATACAGTGGTTGATGAAAGTTATCTCGTCTTTGTACGTCAACTCATAGAAGATGAAAAAATTATTCCTGAGCATATTTGCTTTGAGTTAACCGAAACCGCAGCCATGGCAAACTATGTGCGAGCAAAAAATTTCGTTGATGAAGTGAGGCGCCTTGGCTGCAAAGTTGCACTCGACGATTTTGGTACCGGTACAAGTTCCTTGGCATATCTGCGAGAGCTAGGTGTCACGACTGTTAAAATTGATGGAATGTTTGCGACGAGCCTCGGCACAGATGATATCGACCAAACGATTGTCGAAGCAGTCACTAAAGTAGCGCACAAACTTGGAATGAAAGTTGTAGTTGAGTGCATCGAGTCCGAAGAACAAATTCAGGCCTTAAAAAAGCTAGAAGTAGATTATGCTCAGGGCTACATTATTACCAAACCAGTGCCTCTTGAAGAGTTTGTTTCCATATGTCGCAATTCAAAGGCTATTGCAAGTTAATAGGCCCTGTCGAAATAATTCAATCGAAAGACATGTCAATAAAACCGAATCAGATATGGTTACGTATAAACCAAAAAGGTGAAAAAAAAACCCGTTATCTGAGGTGAAAAATGGTATTAAATATTGAGTCTCACGAAGGTAATATATATCTAGCCAATATTCAAAAACACTCACAAGGAGAAAAACACTACATTAGTGACAGTTCTGGCCTACCTGTAAAATTTCGTACGATTTCGCACATAAAAAAGCATTGTGAAAAGCAAACTTTTGAAAACGTATGGTTAATCCAAAATACACCATACGACGAAATGATTGGTTTAGAGAGTGCGACAGGGCCCACTCGTATGCCCCTGCATTGGGCGGTTGAAGCAGATGCTGAATAGCAAAATAAAAGCTAAAAGCGTTTATCTTTCGAGTTGGATAAAGTACTTCATGTAATCAAACTCTATGGATTGCGTAAATGGAGAATCAAAATAAAAGAAGCGCCGCCCTTTTAATTGCACAAAATTAATACTTTCTCGATAATGCTTTTCCCAAAGAGCTAATAAGGATCCATCATCGTAAGCACGCTGGAGGCCAACGGAAATTCTTTTTATGGCCTCTGTGTTGGACTTGTGCGTGTAATAGAAACGCGGCATGGGATAAAAAATCACCATGGCTCTATCAAGCGCTAGTCCTTCCATATCTTTATAATTATTATATTCATACATGACTTCATTAACACCGCGACAAAATAGGTGAATCCTCCCTGCCGCTGTCATCTTAAATAAACTTTCATACTCGGCTATTTCTGTCACCTTAAAGCCGTTATAACGTAATATTGCAACATCCGCCCAACTTTTACCCTGGCCATGTAAGAATTTTAGTAAATCGTCACTAGTTTTAACGTCGCTAAGCTGTTGTTGTATAGCATCGGGGATAAAACAAACACGATATCCAACCAAGCCTAAATGAATGGGAAAAGGAATATAACTTACATTGTAGTCGTACTCGAAATCCTTTTGGTAGCCAAAAGTACGAATGAGATTTGTATAGCGGTTTTGTCGCACACTCGCCTTGCTCCGCGCCTGATTCATTTTGGCAGCACCTTGCATCGAATAAGCACCAAAATCACTAACTGTTTTTTCCAAACTTAATCGCAACAGCTCGATTTCATAATCATGGCGGCGGTCATCATCGCTAACAGGGGTAACATGAGTGAAAACCATTTCAGCAAAAACTGATTTGGCCAACACCATAGACAGAATAAGATTAAAAATACATTTCATTAGATACCCAGCGATATTAGAGATCCTGGCCCCCTACAGGAAATCATAGGCTTAATAAAGCAATAAATCGTTAGCATGTTAAAATATAGCTCTGCCCTTAAAAGATACACAATTACGTTTATCAGAAAGATATGTCCATAACTTCTATAAAATTACTAATGAAGCAATATCTCCATGTAGCGCTATCTGTAGCTGCTAGTATATTTATCTCATCCTGCCAACACAATGGTGCAATAGCACTACATAATTTTACAAAGAAAAACGCACTCCACGGTGAAAGTATAGCAACCAGACAGCATGAGATTCTTATCTTAAGCTCGAAATCGTTATTTATCAAAGACGGCCAGTCATTGCATATCTATTTAGAAGGTGACGGTACTCCCTGGTTTCGAGGAATAGAGCCAAGCGAAAATCCCACTTCGAACTCATTTATAGCATTAAAGATGATGTTACAAGACAAGCACCCAAGCCTTTATCTCAATCGTCCATGTTATGGTTTTATTACATTACCAGATAATTGTAATAATGCTCTATGGACATCAGCGCGCTACTCTGCAGAAGTAATCAATGCAATGAGTGACGCATTAGATCAGATAAAGATCAGCACGAAAGCCAAGAACTTCACGCTTATAGGCCATAGTGGCGGTGCGAGCATTGCCATATTGCTTGCTAAAGAGCGCAAAGATATTGATAAAGTGATTACGATAGCTGGAAATTTAGACCATAAAGCATGGACTGAGCATTTCGGCTATGATCCCTTGTCCCATTCACAAAATCCAATAGACTACTTACCATTAGATAAGTCTATTAAGCGATGGCATCTATTTGGAGAACTGGATAAGGTTATCCCATTATCTATATTCGAAAAGGCGGCCGAAAAAGACAAACACGCCATAATCAAATATGAGAACTTTGATCATATTTGCTGTTGGCTTAAGGAATGGCCTAATATTATAAACAAAATCGTGAATGACGAAATACAAAATAGATAACATGTATAGTAAATAGGATGAAGCGTTAACTTATGACTAGATATAATATCATTATCTCATGCAGGAATAACGATCCTTTCAATTAATACATATCTATCGCTTACTAAGCAGCTCTAATCAATCTTATATTCCTGTATACACTCTCGTAACCTAGACGCCATATCAGATAAATTTTGGGTATATTGCGCAGAAGCTTCAGCATTAGCGAATGTGTTCTCAGCCTTGCTTTCAATACGAACAATATTTTCATTTATTTCATCGGCAACAGCAGTCTGCTGCTCTGCTGCAACGGCTATTTGATGGTTAATATTACTAAGGTTCTGCACGGAATTAATGATCGCTTTCAAGGCAGTTGCCATATTTTCAGCTTGTTCAACACCTTGCTCAGATCTTTGTTTACTATTTTCCATAGTCTCAACCGAAGCTTGAGTGGTATCTTGCAACGTGGAAATTAGCTTGTGGATTTCACTTGTCGCCTCCTGAGTCCTTTGGGCTAAAGTTCTCACCTCATCGGCAACAACAGCGAAGCCACGCCCCTGCTCACCAGCACGGGCAGCTTCAATGGCCGCATTTAATGCTAGTAAGTTAGTTTGTTCTGCAATTGTGCTAATAGTATCGGCAATGCCACCAATAGAATCTGAAGCCATGGCAAGCTTTTCAATATTTTCTGAAGCATCGCGAACTTCACTTGCTAGAGAGTGCGTCAGCTTCATACTCGCCTCTAGTAATTCGCTGCCATTTTTCGCTTCACTTTGCGCATTCGTAGCGACTGTCGCAGCCTCTTGTGTGTTCCTGGCAACCTCTTGTACCGTGGTCGCCATTTCATTCACGGCAGTAGAAACTTGAACAATTTCATTGCGCTGTATATTCATACTACTGCTATTTTCTTGCGTGGCAATCGCAAGCATTTCCAATTGGTTTTGCAGTTCCTGTTCTAGCTGATTAGTTTGCTCATTAACATGGACAAAACTCTCAATCATCTGGTTAAAGGCGCCGGCTGTCGAACCGATTTCATCTTGATCATCAATCTTAATACGCATTGTCAAATCTTTGCTTTCAATAATATTTTCTGAAGTAGATTTGATACCCTCTATTCTCTCAAAAAGATATTTCTTCAACATCCAAAAACCGATAACTGCAGCAACGATGGAGACTAAAAAGAATGAAATCACAATAATATATAAACTTTTTATCTTGCCATTAAAATCTTCTTCCAACACAAGCACAACTTCATGTGACTCACGGAGAAGCTTTATAGAACCGTCATAAAAATTATCCAGCAACTTTGGGGAGTTTGCAGAGGTGAGCTGCTGCGATACATTCTTAAACGAAATCCAACTGCGATCCACATCTTTCAGTTGGCTTACAAGCTCAGGGTCGGTGGCTGCCTCAAAGCCCAATTCTTTACTGCCATTTAGCATTCCGTATAGAACCTTCTCAAATTGATTTTTACTCTCTGTCAGCTCTGAGCTTTTATCTTTGCCGTTAAGGGTAAACATTATTTCTTTCGTCATTTTCTGCGAAAGCATTCGCTGACGACCCAACTGGTTTATAACGCTCATAGAATCTTTCGCTCCATCAATCCAGACATTGATGAATACAGCATTCATCAAAAGTAATGCTAGGAAGAAGCAAAATATTATCAATATACGCGTTTTTATACTCATTCTAATGCCTTGAGATTGTATGATAATAAGAGATATGTTGAATAAGTATAGAAGGTTTAAAACGTATTGCAGGCGCAGCAATACGCAAATGGGAATGATAGAAGCTGTTGGCGCCAATAGAATAAAATAATCTTTTTAATAACTTTAGGTACTACTAAGAGACCACGATTTACTAATTTACCTAAATAGAAGCTAATAATCTCTCACATGAAACCAACCGGCAATACTATAACGTTGCCGTGAGGCACTTAGAACTTCATGTGGAAATTCTTCGCTCAGGAAGATAGCAAGGGTACCAAACGCAGGGCAAACTCGACTTAACACTTGCTCTCCATCTTTAGCGTATAAAATCAGTTCGCCTCCCAGCTCACTTTGCCAATTTTTGTTAAGATACGTAACAACACTTAACTTACGATTTGTTTTACCCCTGAAAGCATCGAAATGTTTTTTGTAGAAATCACCAGGCTGATAAACTGCAAAGTGACTTTCAAAAGAAAACAACCCTAACATCAGGTGTCGATTAATCACTATTTTTAAGCCATCCACCCACTGCAACCAATGTTTTCCTGCATCGCTATCAGAATCAATCCATGCAATTGAATCACGCCGTATTTCACTATTTTTCCCATAGTCATTGGCTCGTCCAATGCCAGCTTGTGTAAATTGAGTGCTTGAACTTTGTAGGACTTCGTTGAGTAACTCTGTAGAAAGTTTTTCTGGCAATGCATTTTCACAAATACAAAAACCTTTTTCATATATTTCTTGTGCGATATATTCAAAAAGCTTGTTTTGGTCGGGGGAGCTTGGCATACAAATAGAATGGTATTACTTGATTTAAAATAAGAGTGTTAAGTAGGCTAAATAAGATTTAGTAAAACGTATACTACTATACGTTTTACTATTTTCTTTACGGCATATTAACTTGATTAATATTTGATATTACTACAAATAAAGTACGCGCTACTCATTCCACAATACATCAGTTTTAGCAGCGCAAATAAAATCGTTTTTATGCAAACCTTTAATAGAATGACTCCACCAAGTAACAGTCACTTTACCCCATTCGGTCAAGACGCTCGGATGATGACCTTCCGCTTCAGCAAGATCAAAAATCTTGTTGGAGAAAGCCATTGCTAGCTTAAAATTACGGAAGATGTACATTTTTTCCAGTTGCATAATGCCATCGCGAGTTTCTATATTCCAATCAGGAATCTCTTTAATTAGCTTTGCAAGTTCTGATTCGCTTACCCTAGGGGCGTCTGCGCGACAAGCTTCGCAGGATTGTTCTATAAGGTCGTTCATGTTCTCTCCTCAACTGGCATGTTTAGTTTTCGCAGGAAAAGTCGGCTCAAAAAGTCCGAGTGCTTTAGCTTTTTTTACTTCAGCCATAATATCCATATTAGCAATATCAAAGAGTTGTTCAATATTGTCTAATACATAGTAAATCGGCTGCATAATATCTATACGATAAGGCGTGCGTAGCACATCGGTAATGTTGAAAGCGCGCCGATCAACATTTTCATCGTTCATAGCATAATCTGTTTCACCTGGCGAAGATAGGATACCACCACCGTATATACGCAAGCCTTGTGCAGTTTTAAGTAAACCAAATTCAACTGTAAACCAGTATAAACGAGCCAAAAATACACGATCTTCTTTAGAAGCAGCATAGGCTAGTTCTCCATACTGCTGGGTAAAGTGAGCAAAAGCTTCATGTGTTAATAAAGGACAATGGCCAAAAACTTCGTGGAAAATATCTGGCTCTTGCAGATAATCTAACTCTTCTTTCGAACGAATAAAGGTGGCGACTGGAAACTGTTTGGATGCGAGTAGAGAGAAAAACTTATCAAATGAGATGAGTGCGGCAACACCTGCTGTTTTCCACCCTGTGGTATCGTATAAAACTTCATCCACCTCGCCTAATTGCGGAATTTTGTCTTTGGGTAGGTGCAACAAGTCAACACCGGCAAGATACTCATCACATGCAGCTCCAACGAGGATTTCTTTTTGTCTTCGGTAGAGAATCTGCCAAATCTGGTGTTCGTGCTCAGGATAGTCAATAAACCCCTCTTCATCGGGTTTACGCGCTGTATACTTTGACGACTTCGCCATTCAATTAACCTCCGATTCATCACCGGCAAAGTGATGGAGAATTAGCTCTTTTGGAGCTCGATTAAAACACGCTTTTGGTGTGTTTATAGGGCCTCTGAGGTCAGAGATATTTAAGAATAATTGACCCACAAAAAAGTTACAAGTGAAACTAGTAGATTGAGTTAGATAGATCTACTGGTTTCCTATCAGTAGTGAGCTTATTCCAAAATCCAAGATAAGTTAATATCAGACGGTAAATTTCTTAGAAACAGAATCGATATGTGATGAAAGCTGCGCAACTTCATCGAATTGCTGCTTAGTTGTTGTGCTACCTTCACCGATCTCCTCGGCAATGCTAGCTATCTCATTGATAGACTGGCTTATTTCGTTAACCACCACAGATTGCTCAGATGCAGCAGTTGCCATTAAGGTGTTCATTTCGGCGAGCTTTTCAATCGACGTGGTCGTAGACTCCACAAGCCCTTTTATTGCCTCCATGGCTTCATTCACCATCGTTTGGCTTTGTTCAGTGGATTTCATATCAGAGAGTGTGCGCCCACTGCTAATTTTGAGTTTTTCTAGAATTTGGCCGATTTCCACAGTACTCTCTTGAGATCTCTTAGCCAGCGAACGAACCTCATCGGCAACCACTGCAAAACCTCGTCCCTGCTCTCCGGCCCTCGCCGCTTCAATAGCCGCATTAAGTGCAAGTAGATTAGTTTGCTCCGATATACTTTCTATCACAGCCAACACACTACTGATTTCATCCACATTGCCGTCTAGCTCTTGCAAAGATGTATCAACATTAGTTAATACTTTGCTCAGATCGCCAATACAAGAATATGAGCGAGTCACCTCCTGCAATACCTGATTGATCTCGCTATTTACTGAAGTGGCGATCATACTGGTGTTTTCCGCATTTTTTGCAATATCAGAAGCAGTGGCGCTCATTTCTTCAACCGCAGATGCAACCATGATGGTGCTCTCTCGTTGCTGATCCACCTCCTGGCTGAGCTTGTTTTGTTTATCGTTGGCGGTGATAGCCACGGAGCTAAGCTGTTGGCTAGTGGTTTTTAATAAACCAATATCCTCGGCCATCTGAGATATCCAATGATTAAAACTCCGGGTAATACGATCTAGCTCAGTAATGCCATACATCGAGAGTTTTGCCGTTAAGTCACCCTCGCCTTTGCTAAGGTTTTCGATGGAATTTTCCAAACCCCGCAAGCCTGTTAGCAAGCTTCTTATGGCAAAAGAGCCGACGACAGCAACCACCACCAGAATCACACTTATAGTTGCCAAATTTCTACTTATAGCGCTCTCACGTGTTTCATTTAAGGAGTTGTCAACTTTAGTCAGCACGGAGTCAATCGAGTCAAAATAAATACCCGTACCAATGAATAGATTCCATTTATCAATACCTATGGCGTAGGAGTATTTCTCTGAGGGCTCACTTTCGTTTGGCTTTGGGAAATAATATTTATATACGCCAGAATTATTGCCTTTGGATAAGGCGATTAGATCACGGATAATATACTGTCCTTTTTTATCTTGCAGATCCCAGAAATTCTCGCCAACTCCATCGCCGCTTTTACCGAGTAATACTCTATCCGCTTGGTAGTTGTATCCGAATATATAACCAACACCCTGGTCATAGGTAAAGCGTTTCAATAACTCCAAAGCTTCTTCTTTACCGCTATCTCCAGGCATTTTGACGTAAGGATCAATAATATTACGAGCAGAATCCATCAGTGATATGAGACGACGACTCTCAATATCCATGATGGCTATTTCAACTTTAGAAGACAAAGAGTCATTCAACTTTGCCGATGTGCCAATAGCAATAACCACGACAGCAATAGAGATGATAATGATCGGGCCAAAGGATAATGCGTAAATTTGGTAGCGTAACGAGCGCAGCATATGGCTTCCTTGGAGCGTGTATCTAAAACGGTATTGTATTGACGAGATTAGTTCAGCTTAATAAAGCTGTCAAAGAAGCAGGTGACACCAATAACTACGCAAGCTTAGGGCACTCAAATCAATCTCCAATGTAATTTCGCCCAACCTTACTACTACCAAAGGGGTGTAAATATTCACTTTCATTAAACAAAGTTAATGAAATCGGAGTCTAATACGTTTATACATCGATACCATATAAAGAGTACTTCTACTAAGAGAAGTACCCAATAAATACTTTCACACTATAAGGATCAGATATGCGTATTTTCTTTTCTTATGTGACCGCGATTATGCTCTCATTACCTGCTTTTGCTGGTTTTAAGTACCCTGAGAGTAAAACGGTCGATCAGCAAGATAATTTTCACGGCACGGTCGTCAAAGACCCTTATCGGTGGTTAGAAGACGACGTGCGCAATTCAAAAGATGTGAGCGACTGGGTAGAGGCACAAAATAAAGTAACATTTTCGTATCTGTCGACCATTAAAGAGCGTGACCAGATTAAAAAGAGAATGAAAACGCTGTGGGACTTTGAAAAGTATGGTACCCCGTTTATCGCCGGCAACAAGTATTTTTATTTCAAAAATAACGGTTTACAAAACCAGAGTGTACTCTACTTTCAGGAGAGCTTAGATGCAAAGCCTCAACTTGCCCTAGACCCCAATACTTGGTCAAAAGATGGCACCGTGGCATTGGCACAAACTAAAGTGAGCCCGAACGGCCGCTACCTTGCCTATGGTATCCAAGACGGGGGCTCTGATTGGCGCACCTGGAAAGTAAAGGATTTAAAAACAGGAAAAATACTCAAAGATGAGCTGCAATGGCTAAAGTTTACCTCTGTCAGCTGGGATAGTGATAGTAAAGGTTTTTACTACTCGCGCTACCCAACGCCAGCTGAAGGGCAAAAATATCAGAGTTTGAATAAAAATCAAAAGGTTTACTATCATCGTTTGGGTAACGCACAGAAGAAAGATCGTCTAATATACGAGCGCCCAGACCAGCCAGCATGGGGCTTTAGTGCAGAAGTTACAGACGATGGCAATTATCTTCTCATTACTATCTGGCGCGGTACCGATGACCGTTATCGCCTCGTCTACTTTGACTTAAAGAAATCTCGTAAAAAGCCAATAGATCTTGTTACCGAATTCAAATATGACTTTTCATTGCTCGGCAACATAGACAATGTCTTTTATTTTCGCAGCACCCAAAATGCCCCCAAAGGTAAGGTGATCGCAATCGACCTTGAGCAACCAAAAGAGAGTGACTGGAAAACTATTATCCCTGAAGCGGAAGATGTACTCAGTTCCGCCAGTTGGGTGGGCAGCAATATTATTGCTCACTATTTAAAAGATGCACGCTCAGAAGTAAAAACCTACAGCCCCACAGGTAAATTCGTCAGCCACGTGGAGCTTCCTGGTATCGGCAGTGCCAGAGGCTTTGATGGTAGCCCCGATAAACAGGAAACCTTTTATTCTTTTTCTAGCTTTAATACACCTTCAGCGGTGTATCACTACGATGTTAAAAGTGGCAAAAGCAAGCTTTATAAAAAAGCCAGTACCGCCTTTAAGCCCAGTGATTACATTGTAAAACAAGAGTTTTACACATCTAAAGATGGCACACGGGTTCCCATGTTTATCACCCACAAAAAAGATATTAAACCTAACGGCCAACTACCTACGTTACTATATGGCTACGGCGGCTTTAATATTTCACTCACCCCACGTTTTTCCACCAGCAATTTAGCCTGGATGGAAATGGGAGGAGTCTACGTTGTTGCTAACTTGCGAGGCGGAGGCGAATATGGTGAAGCTTGGCATAAAGCAGGAACCAAACTACAAAAACAAAATGTATTTGATGACTTCATCGCGGCAGCTGAGCACCTTATCGCAAGTAAATACACCAACCCGAAAAAGCTTGCTATTTTCGGTGGCAGTAATGGCGGACTTCTGGTCGGCGCCTCGTCGGCACAACGTCCAGATTTATTCGCAGCTGCATTGCCTGCGGTAGGCGTTATGGATATGTTACGCTTCCACAAATTTACAGCGGGGCGCTTTTGGGTAGATGACTACGGATCAGCAGAAGATCCGCAGGAATTTAAAGCACTCTACGCCTACTCTCCTTACCACAATTTAAAACCGGGAATACAATACCCCGCCACCCTAGTTACCACAGCAGATACAGATGATCGTGTTGTTCCGGGTCATAGTTTTAAATATACAGCAGCGCTGCAAAAGGCCCATAAAGGCGACGTTCCTGTGATGATCCGAATCGAAACACGTGCGGGGCATGGTTCAGGTAAGCCTACAGAAAAAATCATCGAGGAATATGCAGACCGCTGGGCATTTTTGTTAAAAAACCTCGATATGACGCTACCCAAAAACTATCCGTAATTTAAAACACTCGTTTATTTTTTAAAAAACAATGACAGTAATATGTTATTACTGTCATTGTTTTATTACCGTTCTATATATCTAATATATAACTGAGATATGTCCTCATGTCACTCATCTGATGGCAGTATTCGTTTCGTCTCAGATATTACTCCCCACCGTTGGATTTCATCTCTTTACCGCAATTTGCCAACTTTTTTTATTTTATTACGTCAAAATATACACAACAAAAACATAAAGCAGCAAAAACTGTTCATGTTTATAAACATAAATACAGCAGCATAATATTAGCCACAAGCTGATAGCGAGAAATAAGTTGATATTTAAACCCATTTTTAAATTTATTAAGTATATTCATTAGAGGTAATAACAATGAAAAGCGTCGTATCACTAACAACTGGATTAATCACACTAGCCGTTTTATTCACAGCCAACGTCGCAAGCGCTGATCGTGCAAAAACTAAATATGTTTACCAAGGTGATGAAGAGGCACGGCCAATTTGTATGGCTATCGCGAAAAATCAAATGCGCCGTTTAAAACGTAACTTGGATAACAGAAAAGTTAGCACCTTCGATAATAAGGTACATACACGTTATAGTTGCAATGGCAAAGATTTAATAACTTTCGCCGAAGAGATAGGTGCAGAAAAAGCTCTACAATATCTTGCGAAGGTATCATCGAAAAAACAGGAAAAGCTAGAGTTAGTGAAACAGTAGAAAGTGGCGCTATCAAAAAATATTGAACAAGTAGTACGTCGATAATGGGGGCCTAGGCCCCTAAATCTTGTTACTCGACAAGACTGCCCCAAAGATCATACTCATCAGAGTGCTCAATCGATACATTAACGATATCGCCTGGCTGACAATTAAATTCATCGTTGAGATATACCAAACCATCAATTTCTGGGGCATCCCCCTGGGTTCGGCCAACAGCCCCTTCCTCATCCACTTCATCAATAATAACAGGCAAAACTTTACCGATTTTTTTACTGAGTTTAGCGGTGGAAATTTTCTGTTGCTTTTCCATAAAACGCTGCCAACGCTCTTGCTTGACTTCCTCGTCAACGGCACCAGGCAAATCATTAGCCGTCGCCCCGTCAACAGGTGAGTATTGAAAACACCCCACTCTATCTAACTGCGCTTCATCCAACCAATCTAACAGCAGATTAAAGTCATCTTCCGTTTCGCCTGGGAAACCGACAATAAATGTTGAACGCAATGTGATGTCAGGACATATCTCACGCCAGCGCTGGATACGCTCTAAAGTCTTTTCTTGGTGTGCAGGACGACGCATATTTTTCAAGACTGAATGACTCGCGTGCTGAAGTGGAATATCGAGATAGGGCAGGATTTTCCCCTGGGCCATAAGAGGGATAACATTATCCACATGGGGATAGGGATATACATAGTGCAAACGCACCCAAGCACCGAGTTCACTCATAGCATCGCACATTTCCAGCATACGAGATTTAACTGGACGACCTTGCCAAAAACCCGTGCGGTACTTTATATCCAAGCCATAGGCTGATGTATCTTGTGAAATAACCAGCAATTCTTTGGTACCGCTTTTTACCAAGCGCTCAGCCTCATCTAATACTTCACCCACAGGACGACTGGCTAGGTCGCCACGCAAAGATGGGATAATGCAAAAACTACAGCGATGATTACAACCCTCGCTTATCTTTAGATAAGCATAGTGGCGAGGCGTCAACTTAACGCCCTGTTCAGGAACCAAATCAATCAATGGGTTATGCTTTGCTCGAACAGGCGCTGGCGCATGCTGGTGTACCGCACTGACAACCTCTTCATATTGCTGAGGGCCAGTAACAGCGAGAACATTGGGGTGTACATCTAAAATAGAATCTTCGTCTTTACCCATACAACCGGTAACAATCACCTTGCCATTTTCGGCGATCGCCTCACCAATAGTATCTAGAGACTCTTGCTTGGCACTGTCGATAAAACCACAGGTATTAACAACTACAACATCAGCCCCTTCATAGGTTGGGGAAACCTCATAACCGTCCATTTTCAGCTGCGTTAGAATGCGCTCAGAGTCAACCAGAGCCTTAGGGCAACCAAGGCTAACAAAACCTACTTTCGCGCCGTCACTGTCGGCTCTAGGTTGAGAAGACTCGATAACTTTCGCTGGGGTTTCCATAGTGGTAGTTTGCTTCGGATCGAAGGTTTTTACAGTCATAGTATTCCGTAGTTGAATCGGCTGAAAAAAGTCGGCGGATTATACCCGAACTACCAAAAAGATACAGCCAAAGACGAATAAAAAACAACCACGCATAAAGGCATATAAATTGCCATTCTTAAAGCCTTTGACGACAAAGGTTTGTACCGCTATATTGCGCCGCTCATGCAGCGAGCAAAGTATCCATTTTCATGAACATGCAACACGATACCAGCGAAGACAAAAACTTTGATGACCTAGCCCATCATTTTAAAAACAAAGTTTACCAAGGTCTTAAAGGCCAAATTAGATTAGCGGTATTGGAACGTGACCTGCGCCCTCACCTGAACGATATAAAAACTATTATTGATGCTGGTGGGGGACAAGGCCAGTTTGCCCTACCCTTGGCTAAAGAAGGTCATCATGTTTCTCTGTGTGACATTTCACAAGAAATGCTCAAACTAGCGCAAAATACAGCATATGAGCAGGGGATAAAAAATATAAATTTTTTACATTGCTCACTCCAACAGTTAGATAAATATCTAAAAGAACCAGTTGATATACTACTGTGCCACGCAGTCCTTGAGTGGATGGCAAAGCCTGCAGAAGCTGTGGCTTATTTGAATAAAAATTTAAAGCCCGGTGGAATTTTGTCTCTGGCTTTTTTCAATATCAATTCCATCGTTTATAAAAACCTTTTACGAGGCAATTTTCGCAAAGTAGAATCTGGAAATTTTATTGGCCATAGCGGTAGTCTAACGCCAATAAATCCGCTACATATTGATGACGTGCTTGTGTGGTGTAAAAACAATGAATTAGATATTATTTCCCAGAGTGGAATTAGAGTATTCCATGACTATATAGCTAATCCTCGTATGCGTGAACATGCACCTGAAGCACTACTCGAAATGGAATTAAAGTTTTCTCAACAAGACCCTTTTCGTTCTCTTGGACGCTATATTCACCTTGTAGCTCGCAAACGAAAGTAAGCCAGTTATTAACTTGGCAGTTAAATATATCGCCCCTTAAATACAGCGCCGTTGTGTGAAACGGCTTGATTTTAAGTATCTCGCACGTGTCTGCCGACACGTAGCGGTACATCCATACACCGCCATTTCAAGCAGGCTATTTCTCTGCCTTCATAAAAGACTGATTCAGAAAAGACTGAAAACATTTAGCAAAAAATTTCATCTCCATAACCTTTTTACACAACAGCTTAATTAGAAATTATTTGCCCTATAAAAATATAACAAGAAAAACACAAAACTATCACAAAACTATTCTCTTTTTATCAAAACAATAAAAATCACTAAAACAATTGATCAATTAGATTTTCTTCATTGTTTTAATAAAAAATAAACAACATTAAAAAATCAGAGTAACCTAGACACAAACATGACAATTTTTTAATTTTTCAAAAATTAAGAATTATTAAAAAAATTAAAAATATTTAAAAAAATACTATTTTTTAAGTGAATTATTGAATTTTATAAAAGTAATTTTTCTTTTAACAAAAAAATAAAAATCGATATTTCTTTCAAAAAATAAAAAATAGGCGCGAATATATTAATGGCCGGGTATTTTTGGCATTTACTTTAGTGCATCATGATTAACACACACTTTAATTTTTAATAATTTTTTATAAATGCGGAAAATATTCATGAAGTTAAAAAACATTAGCATTCTTGCAGGTGGAATCTTTGGGCTTATTAGTGCTACATCGGCTTTTGCAAATGGCCCACAATATCAAGTTAAAGTCACCAATATTACTAAAGGTCAATCTTTCACGCCGATTCTAACTGTTGCACACTCATCTCCTGTTTCTCTTTTCACTCTTGGAGAACCGGCATCTGAAGAAATTGCAGCTATGGCTGAAGCAGGTAATATAGCACCATTGCGTACACTTGTTGAAGGCAGCTCAAGTGTATCCGATACAGCCTCGTCTCAGGGTTTGTTAGGGCCAGGCGAATCTACAGTTATGATGGTAACAGGTAGCTATAACGATATGCGTGTGAGTATGGCCGCTATGCTATTACCCACTAACGATACATTTATGGCAATCGACAGTGTGCGCGTACCTTATAACGGAAGTGTTGTTGCTTATGCTAAAGCTTATGACGCCGGCAGCGAGACAAACGATGAGTTATGTGCAAGTATTCCTGGACCATTATGTGGTGGCGAACCACTCTCACCTAATGATGACGGCGAAGGTTTTGTACACATTAGCTCAGGTATTCATGGTGTGGGTGATTTGGGCTCAGCAGCTTATGACTGGCGCGATGCAGTAGCGAAGGTTGAAATACAAATTATCTACTAGACGGAAATTAAAGACGCTCTAGTGCAAGATAAGCAGGGAGTGTTCTGGTAGTCAGAGCACTCCACAGACCAGCCTCGTTTAATAAGCGCTAAACTAAATAATATCCAGCTTACGTCCTATTCGAATAAAGGCCTCAATTGCAGTATCTAGCTGCTCTTTCTCTAAACCAGCACTCATTTGTGTCCTAATCCGCGCCTGCCCCTGAGGTACTACGGGATAGCTAAATGCGATCACATAGATCCCTTCTTTTAACAACTCTGCAGCAAATTTGCCAGCAAGGGATGCATCACCGATCATAACCGGAATAATAGGATGATCTTTACCTGCCAACGTAAAACCTGCGTCCTCCATTTTACTGCGAAAATACTCAGCGTTATCCCATAGCTTTTTGCGTAAAGCATCACCATTGGCTAAAAGATCCAATACTTTCACACTGGCGGCCGCAATACTTGGTGCCAGAGAGTTGGAAAAAAGGTAGGGCCTGGAACGTTGTCGCAACCAGTCCACAATCGGCTTTCTAGCTGAAGTGTAACCACCACTGGCGCCACCCAAAGCTTTGCCCAAGGTTCCTGTAATGATATCGACACGTCCCATCACCTGCTTGTACTCATGGCTGCCGCGTCCATTTTCACCTAAAAAACCTACGGCGTGGCTATCGTCCACCATAACTAAAGCGTCATAACGTTCAGCAAGGTCGCAGATCGCGTCTAAGTTAGCAATGACACCATCCATGGAAAAGACACCATCGGTCACAATCAAGCGGTAACGAGCTTCATGACTATCCTTAAGACATGCCTCCAACTCTGCCATATCGTTATTTGCGTAGCGCTTACGCTGAGCTTTACAAAGGCGGACGCCATCAATAATCGATGCATGATTGAGAGCATCCGAAATTACCACATCTTCCTTACCTAGGAGAGTTTCGAACAAACCACCGTTGGCATCAAAGCAGCTCGAATAAAGAATGGTGTCCTCCATTCCCAAAAACTCACTGAGCTTTCCTTCTAATGTCTTGTGAATACTCTGTGTTCCACAGATAAAACGCACAGATGCGGCTCCAAAACCATAGTCATCCATACCGTTTTTGGCAGCCTCAATAAGTTCTGGGGAATTGGCAAGACCCAGATAATTATTGGCACATAAGTTAATCACGTCTCCCTGCTCAGTAGTGATCACAGCACTTTGGGACGAAGATATAACACGCTCATCTTTGTATAACCCTTGATCGCGCAATGAAGATAGTTCTTCAGGTAGTTTTTCCAGCAATAATTTCGACACTTAATACTCCACACACTGTAACAATTGGGACATTTTTGACACGCTAACAACGTGCGATAGCCCAAGTTCTAATCTCAACTTTAATGATTATAACGAAGTATAAAGCCTTATCCGTAGGGAATATATCCACATTATCCATGTTCGAACCTATTAATAGGCTCAAAGGCTAGTAGTAGTTTCCCGGGTTGTGCATCAGTTTATCTATCAACTCTTGCGCCATCGCTTCCGATTCATCATAGAGGCGCAGTAACGCTTTTACCTGCTGCATAATATTGGAATTAACGACAGAAAGGCGCTTAACCTGGGTGAACAAGGCATTAATCTCTGACTTCTGATTAGCCGACAACTCCAAAGTATTCCAGTAGTTTAACTGCACAGAAAAACTCGGAAGCTTCTGTTCAGTACTGGCATTATTACGAAAAATCAGCTCCAAACGCTGATTTTCCATAGTCAAGCCATCGGCATCCTCCATAGCTTTTAGTTCCCGCAAATACCGCTCAGAAGAGGCTAGGTGTCGCTCTACATCGTAGATAAACTCACCAATAGCTGACAGAGGTAGTAGATTTGAAGAATTGGCCATGAACTATAGTTCCGCACTTATATTCATTTGGAGTAATAGAGCATAGAAGCTTATAGAACTCATAGGGCATAAGTCCAGACAATATCTCGCCTATTCGCCAATATTCTCATTACAAGAGCAAACACTTGACAAGTGTCAAACATACCAGAGCTTTCCTAACAAGGTCATTTTGCAGACAGTCATCAATATCGATTAGCAGAGCCCAGATCTGTAAGTCCGTTATCGCTATATCGTAATAAATACAAGCGGATTAAAACTTAAGACAAATATCTTAAGCGAACATATCAGAGACGCTAAAGCGCTTACAATTTATCGAGGGAAAAATATTTTTATCTAAAGGGGTAGAGTTAGCAAAGCTTATTTCAATTGAGAACAAAATAATCGTATAAACTTCGGCTAAGTATAATATTGACCATCAAAAAAATAAGAAAAACTACAGCATGTAAGATATATCATACATATGAAACAGAAATTGGCCAGTATCAATATATAGGAATAAATGAGAGTATACTATCATCCGTTGCCAACTACCGACTATCGTGTCAGGGACATGGCTTTTTGCCGGTAACGGTGTTTGTTTACTTAATAATTTTATTGTATTTTTCCATTAAGTTAGGCATACACTATCTTTATTCAAAAAACCGCAACCTTTTTTCAAATTTGAGATTGTAGTAAATCTTCAATATTGCTTACTACAACCCCAAAGGATCAATATATAACAAGAATATTTATCTATGCTAAATTATTTATCAATAGCTCAGTATTCTAGTAAAGGATTATACAGTATTACTTTAATCTTTCTTTCTTGTGTCAAATAAAAGTTCACTTGGCTCATTACCCATCACCCAGTTTTTCAATTCATTTCCTTGCCACATATAAGGCATCTGCTCCTTAATGAGAGTAATATAAGGAACTAATAGTGAATCGAAATTTTCTTCTCTTTGTTTAGGTGTCATAGAAGCAAACTCGTTGGCTTTTGCACGCAGAATATTATTATTGTTTGCTTCTAGCACCATTTCATTAGATAGTTTAGACAATCTATTTAGAGTATCTGTCCTCTCTTTAACTTTTGTTTCAATTTGCTCAGGACTTAAACCTAAATTTTCATTACGATTTTTGGTTTCCAAATTAGCTCGATAATCATTACCTTCACGCGCGACGATCTGTTTCACAGTTATTTGCACCTGCTTGGTCAAGTCGGAGATCTGTTCCGGAGTTATACGCTCATGGGCTTCTGTGGTATCAAAATGATGCTCTTGATTAAGCACAAGCTTCTTAGCTTGCTGTAAAGTTTCAAGTTGCTCTTTAAGATCTTGCTTCTGCGTATTAATAAAAAAGTGATTTAACTGATTATCTGTTTCAAGATTATCCATCAGTTCCGAAATATCTTTCGCGCGATTCTCTAACTGATCGGGAATATGTACCAGGAAAGCCTCAAGAAATGGGTTACTAGACTTGTCAGCCATCTTGACAAGGAAATTGATAATATTAGGTTTTTGAGCTTGTAAAAACTGAGGTAGCTGTTTACTTTTATCTACTTTTCCAGTTTCTTGTGAGTCAGGCAACAAACCCGCGCGACCACGTTCTATCATTCGACTGCCTCGTTTCATAGTATAGCTTAATGAATCACTACCAATCGACTCATGGGCCATTTTGGTAACCGAAGCGCCACCAGAGATGCTACCCCCAACATAAGCGCCGGGAGCTGGCACACCCAATGCTACAAGAGGTACATTTATGCCGCCTCCAGCATTAGCACCTACTGTCACATTTGTTCGTGTGAAATCTTTTATCTTAAGTGGTTCACCAGGAAAATCTTCTTGCTTACGGAAGTCTGGATCGAAATGTTGGAGATGGATCGTTACCTTCGGCATATTAGCACCAAGAGAAACATTTGCACTTTGTAAAATAGTGCTTAATGATTGAGTAACACCCAACTCTTTTAGTTTTTCTTCAAAACCTGCAGCTGCAAACCCAGCATTTAAACCTGCGGGCAGATCAATTTTAACACCGTGTAACGTTCCTGATTGATAAGGGCTCCAATGATCAAACCTAGCAGCTTCATACGACACTTTAATAGGGCTACCTCCCCCCGTTAAACCGCTAATTGGGCCTTCTCCTTGACCAAGACTAGAAACAGAAAAGTTAAATTCTCCTTTTTTCGATGTGATATCGATAGGTAAGACTCTCATAAAAGATAAGCCATCTTGAAAGGCTCTTCTATCATATTTGAATTTAGGCTTATTAAAACTATCAAGTGCAGCATCGATTTTTGTTTTAAATTCTTTATAATCCCGCTCTTTTGCTGGATCAATTCTATTACCATGACCATCCACTGAGTGTTGGTCTCTAATACTCATAGCCGCCGACATCAAGCCAATATTAATCGCTTGTAAAAACCCTTGGCGTCCACCCTTTTCTACACCCCACTTTTTTTCCATAGCTTTCATAGTGGCTGCCTGGCTTTTATCGCCATCATCATATTTTAATACACTATCCGTATAGGTATCCATGTCAGGAATAATCTCTTTTTCGATTATATCCATAACTTGCTGAGGACTCGCTTTTGATAATAGATTCTGAACTCCTGCATCAGAAGAGTCACCATTCGCATCCTTTAAATTTGGAAAACGCTCTGCAAGCATTCGGGATAACAAAGGTTTAACATTTTCTTCCATAGTTTGAAATGTTTTCTGACGGGCTTGATGTGCTTCTCTCATATAATCAGGTAAAGTTTCCGTAGGAGCAAGAAGACCACTTAAAGGATCTTGCACCTCGATCCTCACCTTCGTTTTTTGAGCAAGCACTCCACTTGCTCCAAAACCGAAGCTGGCAGCACCTGGAATATTAATATTAGCTGCGGCATTAGGACTGTAACTATGTGTGGATACTTTACCAACAACAGGAGTTGTTCTTATTGGAGCAGTAGCGCCCAATGAATTATTGCCCACATCAATTCCTAAATGTTTTTTAAGGAGTTCAGTTGTTCTAGACTCTGCATTTACCGCAGCCTGCAAAACTTCTTCATAGTTTTTCATCTCATTTCTGGGGTCTATACCATTTATTTCTCGCTGTATGGCTTGCAACCCTTCTGTAACCGGAGCATTTGAAGTTAAGCCCATAAGTTGGCCCGCGGCATTTTTAACTCTTCCTACTACACTAAAATCATTTGCTCCTATTCTTCTGGATTTCTTGTCAGCCGGATTATCACTCTCCTTCTTGCTAGGCTCCTCAAGCTCCGAAAGATTGTAATTTGCTTTACGAAAGCCTTCCTCATTTATATAGTGCTCCGTGCTAAGATAAACGTCGTTCCTCATAGCTTTTGTATAGCTATAATTAATTGGATTAGCACTGACATTAAAAACCTTTGTGAGCTTCGCTTTAGCACCCACATTTACAGTACCAGAAGCATTTGTAGCGCGAATAAATAGTGATTCATCTTCCGGAAACAGTACTGTAGCTCTAGTCCCTTTAAATTTCCCCTCAGGTCCGACTTGGAACACGTCAGTGATAAGACCCGACAATATATCCCAACCAAGACGCCCTTCGACATTCACATCGGTGTTTATACTTGAGCCCGGATCGTTTAGAAAATCCATTTCTTTATTCATTTTCTGCTCGACTAAGGGTTTAGCTTGTATGTATGCTGATGCTTTAGTGGTTATTGCCAGTGCTTTCACCGTATCACGTAAACCCTTACTTGGTAGCTGTGTTCCTAGATTCTCAAATAAATTAGATAAATCTTTCGTTTCCTTTATAGACATAGTTGCAGTACTAGGGTCATCACTTCTTCGCGCATCAGAGCGCGCCTGATCAGCATATTCGCTCAATTTAACTGCTAGGGTAGGATTTTTGTTTTTAACACTATTCGCCAAATTGTTAAATAACATTTCAACATCGGAGAGCAGTACTTTACTCGATCCATCAACCAAAAAGCTTCCACTTTCCCTATCAGGAATTCGTGTAAGAGCAGTACTTACCGGTGTAAGTTGAGCTTCTGCTTGGGCAGCAACAAATGAAGCTGAAGATACTGAGGAGGAGGACGCACCTGGAGGTAGCTGCGTTTCCGCTTGGGCAGGCAAAAAAGACGAAGGTCGTTGTGGTCGGGCAGGATCTCTGTCAATAGGCCCAGGAGTATTACTCAAATCATAATTTAAAACTTTACCGTCGAAGCTAGGAGCAACTTGAGATGCCTGTATTCTAGATGAAAAACCAAACCTTGCAGGATCTCTTTGAATTTGCTCACCGAGAAGTGAAGTAGAAGTATTCTGCTTGTTCCCGCTTGCATTTTGCTGCATAACAGGTTGAGCCGGTCTAGACCGCCTCAGGCTCTGCCTCAAGCGCGCCATCATAGATGGTTTGCCAGTATCAAGTTTGGCCTCACGTGGCGAATTTTCTTGAGCTTTGTTGCTTCTAAAAAGGTGACGAAGAGTAGTGCCAGATCTCATATTTTCTATCTCAATATTGTGTTCTGTTTATTTGCTTGGCAAGTAAATTTATATTGATTTTAATAATGAAAATTGGGACACACAAAACTCTTTTCTTCCTGAAATTATTATTATTTGCCTTTTTGTAGTAAACGTTTACGCCATGACTTCATACCCATAAAATTTAACTTGCTACCACAAAAAACTATTTGACTAAGATTATATTTAATTATTTTTATTTAGTTAATAAATGTGCAAACCTTTTGGGTTTAATTATTATTCGATTTATTTTTATTTTTATGTATTTCACTTTTTTGACGCTGCCCAATTACCTCTGTCGAACCCTCCTCATGTGAATAGAGGTACTTCCTAGGCAAAGTTGAAAACTTGATAAATAATTCGTTATCTTCTATATCATAATCATAGTGTTTAAAGTAGTAACTGAGGAAAAATAACGTTAGTAGTATTACTGCCATACCAATATAGAGTATTTCACTTAAGATGTTATATCGCTTGCTTCTGACCATGGCATCCTCAGCAATACGATTTTCTTCTTTATTTTTATCTGATTTTTGAGGAGTTGTTATCCAGGCAGCGGTAACAATTGTGTTCAATTTTTCCATTTTCCCATCTTTTGCAAGAATTTCTTCGTTATGAAATTCCTCGGCAGTAGAAACGTCTATTTCTTCAAGACCATCTTCGATTCTCTCTTCTATAGTGCGGTCATCCTCTTCCCAACGAATACTTTCCTTTTCGATAGACTGACTATCGCCAAGCGTGGTAGGTCTTTTACTTTCTGCAAGACTTAGCGCATCATTTTTTTCACTACCCACGCCATAAGAATTAATACTTGTAGAAGATAAATTTATATCTGACACTGTTATATATTCCTTATATATTTTCTATCGTAAGCAGACATATTAAATATATGAAATTTAATTTAAAAAAATGTCATCAAAAATCTGTATTATCGTACAGAAGCACGTTTTTCTATCTCATGGCCTTTTAAAAAACCAGGAAAGGAGAACAACAAGGCGGCTGGAGATGAAATAAAAATTGAGAACATGGCAAAATCATTTACCAGTGTGAGCCAACTTGATGAGAAGCCACTTAAAATTTCTAATTGATACATCAAGGTACTAAATAGAACGGCTATGACAGCTGCCACGAAAAGTATAGCACTAGTAGTCAAGAATATGACATTAAGAAACCTTAGAATAATATTGAGCCAATACTTTTTAGTAGATGACTTATTTTCTGAAAACTCACCACTAAAGTAACTTAAGCTTTTCATAGTCGAAACCAAAAGATAATGAATGTATTTTGCCTTTACTGATTAGTAATATTTGAACATCTAAAGTTCACAATTTCAGCAATAGAAAGCCAATTGACGCAATTTATTTCAATTTGGAAAAAAATGGAAAAATAAAATACAGCTATAAAAAACTAAGTGCCAAGACTTAGCAATATTTCATAGTATCACCTTATTAAAACCGGCAAGAACCCGCCATAAGTAGGTGATCTTCTGGGAAGAAAAAACATAGATGTATAAGAGTTCTACTGCATACATTTACAATAGAAAATTGATATGGATAGTTTTTAGGGTAAGATCCAGAAGTACCATAAGAAGTACTCCCAGATTGAAAAAGTTAATGCACAAAAGCCTTGTATAAGATACTATCGGAAAGATAGACGATACTAGCTATATAGCTTATCACTTGCAGTCGTCTTAATATTTTCACCACTAGCGTAGATCTCGTTCTGAATACCTTCCCCTGTTGCATATAAATCATTTAAATAGGCATTAACCTTGTCATTTTCTAGCGCCGCATCTTGCGCTGATTTCATAGCAATTTTCGGTGCTTGTTTTTTCATAAAATCGCCTAATAGACTTGGATGCCTAAATACATCGGCAACTGTAATTTTACCTCCTAACCCAGTTCCTTTTGCGGCTAGATCATCTATAGGCTTAAGACCACGAATACTCCTAGAACTCGCTTTCATAGTTCCCATTATGCCATTCTTAAAGATACTTTTAGCCATTGCAGAGGTACCTCCAGTGAATGCACCAAGAACGTCTATAGCTCCCGAGCCCATATCTTTTAGAGCTTGGCCTATTTTTTTAGGATCGAAGTTACTTCTGACCAGATCCACAGTACCCGAAGTTAATTGGGCTGCACCTGTTATTGGAGCGGTGAATACATTCGCCACGGTATTACCAACAAAATCCCAGCCTTTCTTTAGCTTATCACCAAAATCGTCGCCGAAAATAGCGCCACCAAACGCACCAACTGTCGAGCTAAAGTAGTTAACGAGACCAGAAGTTGCCTCTTTAACACCTTTACCAACTCCGGTAGCAGCATCTTTAACGCCGCTCAAAACACTATTGAAACCATTTTTAAACGCACCTTTAAAGTCGAAGGTAGCAACACCCTTCATAAAGTTTGCCGCGCCTTTCCAGACGCCTTTGGCTAGGCCCCATGCACCTTTGGCAACAGATTTAATTCCATTCCACACGCCTTTAAAAGCGCCTTTTATTCCGCCCCATAACTTACTCCAGAAGCTTTTCTTTTCGTAGTCAGCAAAAGTTGCCTTCTCGCCTTTTTTATTCTTGCCATTAGGGTCAAATATTTTATTTAGATCTTTTACCTTAACTTTAACATTGCGAGTCACACCCCATTTTCCCGTATCATTGACTTTACCATCAATCTCCACATTTTTTAGGTTTGATAAATCTCTACCTTTAAGGTTCTGTAAACGACCTGGTTCTAACCTAGCCGCGGCAATGTCATCCTTACTCATCTTTATTTCAACTTTTTTCCCTGTTTTTTTATCGACACCTTTAATTGTATACTCTTCAAATAAGCTCAAATCAACGCGGCCATCTAACCCTTGGATACCATTGAACTTTTTATTTTTATCTTTGTTTTCCTCCATAATACCAGCCATTTCAGCTTGCATTTCAGGCGACATGGATGGCGGCTCCACATGTATTTTTGAGCCGGTTAATGATGCATTCATTAACTTATAACGCTGCTCATCTCCCATATCTACTGCGCCATTCTTCTCCAGATATGTGGATACTGCGGCTTGATATTTTGCTGGATCTTTACGATGTTTTTTGTGTAAATCCTTAATCTGATCAACAACGTTAGAGGCATCTCCTCCTCGATTCGCTAGAGTTCTAGCTACCGCGCTTGCTTGGTCATCAGTCAAAAATATACCGTTTTTCTCCCTGTTCTTTCTGTCTGAAAGTAATTGTTGTATCGCTTTGTAATCCCCTTTCTTGCTACCTTTACCCTCCTCGTGAACATCGACACTAGCGCCTTTACTACTGCCTACGGCAGCAACCTCGTGTTTACCTAAATTCTTATCTATACCTAGCTCATCAAGGCGTTTTTCCGTAAGGGGCCCATGAATTTTCATATCATAATGCTTCATGAAATCTAATCCTTTAGGGTGTTGCTTGATAAGATTTTTCAGAGCTTTATCTTTTTGGCCTTGGCTCAAATTTTCAGGCGTTGGTGCCGCAGGTCTATTTGCCCCCACAGGGTTGACACCAGCAATAGGTGAATTCTGAAAAAGGTTACCGTATTCATTCCGCAAGTTCTTTTCACCACTAACAAAGGCAATCAATGCTTTAATGAATGCATTGAAAGTTTCAAGATTTTCATCAGAAGTGCCACTTGTCATGGGTATGGAGCCTTTAGTATTGCTACTAAAGGTTTTGAACATCGGCATATTGCCATTTGAGTCATCCTTGATTCTGATTGGGCCTCCTTTCTTTATCATAGGCTTGGGTTGATGTGAGAATTCTCTAGGCAAGAGATCTTGCTTTTTATTATAGCTCACCAAGTTATCTATCAGGTTCATATGCTTTTTCCCTATCTTAGTTACAAATAAAAGCTGTGATTAAAAACACTTTGGTACATTCAGAAAATAAATAATCATTTCAGGAAAAATCACTAGAAACTTAGATTAACTGAAATTAATTAATATATTCGTGTGTGGTGAGATTTATTAAGCAGTTCGGTAAGAGTCACGCGAAAAATCTAAGAAGACTTTGTAGGTGTATAGTTAACAGCTGACATCTTTTATCTTTATATTGTTTTTATCGGTATAATAAGTAACCCGTAAAAAAATCACTTAAAACAATAAATTCGATTAAAAAGATACTATAATGCGGCGACAATAGACTTAGCTGTAATCTATATGTCGATCAAATACTCTATAAAATTGGAACAGCCTAGTTATTGCTAACTAACGTCTGTTTGTATTATTAAAAATACAATAACTTTCAAAAACCAATAGAGAGCATAAGGAGTACAGCTAAATAAGATAAGTAATGCGAAGTCAGTGGATTTCCCTACGTTCTAGCATGAACCAGAAAATGTTAAGTCTAATATAGGAGATTACAATCTTTTAAAATTAATACTTCAATATAACTCTAAATAAAAGATAATAAAGGTTAACTGAATGGTCAAAATACTCGGTATACAACATCATATAAAAATAAAGCTTTTATCAAACGTAAATATATATCTGAAGACGATCAATAACAAAAAATTAGCTATAGATATATCATCAATTAAATAGTTGGTAACTCGGTAGCTCTTAGTAATTATGTACTCTACTATGAATACAATTCCACATAAGCACAGTTTTCTAGGTAATTAGCTACCTTTTCAGCTCTGTCCTCAATATTTTGCGCGCATTTGCCATTCTCGACTGAACAGTTCCAAGGGGAACGTTAAATGTGACTGCCGTATCTTGATAGCTATTGCCTTCGATTATTAGAGAATTAACAACACCTCGCATCTTCTGAGGCAGCGACTCGAGTTTTGTATGCAAATGGCTTATTTGCTCATCATATTCGACAATATCGGCCGGATCACTCACTTTTGGTAGGCATGAGGCGCTAGCACAAGACAGTGAGTCAATATCTGCTGACATCTCTTCGAGCAATACTGTTGGCTTCTTTTCTTTACGTTTTAAGTCATTACGAATGACGTTGTAAGCGATACCACACAACCACGTCTTTACCTGAGATTCACCACGAAAGCTGTTATACGAACGTATGACTTCCAGCAATGTCGCTTGCATATAATCATCGATATCACATTTATTCTTAACTCTCCTTGCGATAAATCTGCGCAAATACACGGTATTATTTCTTATAATACTCTCAATACTTTCGGTATTGTCGCGCTTGGGTTCTAATCTCACATTTACCAGGCTCATATTATATTCAACTCTTTTATTTGACTGCTTCACACGAAAGATGATTTAAGCGACAAAAAATCAATGTCCTATCCAATCAGTTATTAAACTCTTTAAAAGACACTTACGCTCTTTAGTCACTTAACACTTTATATATCTAGAATCTTTGATTGCATAACTTAGAGAATTAAATCAGCTTACTCTAAGTTTCTACATGCACTATATATAATACTTATCACAACAAAAATCATACCATGTTCATCTATTGATACTATTTAGAGCATCTGATTAAGATAGCCAATCAACGCCTATAAATATTTAATATCGATCCAATATTTATTCTCTATGGAATAATCACTAACTAAAGAGTGAAGAGAAATAACACTCGCTCTCTTATCCATGATGAACACACTTTCATAATTTACTCCTTTTATTACTTTAATGAGAGTTTTTTTTGTATCAAATTGTATACGCTTATTTTTGGTGCGAACTAATTGAAAATTATTTTCAATATTAGAAGCGTATTAAAACTCTATTTATTAAAAGTGGAAGTAAATTAGAGGATGGAGTTTATATTAAAAAAAACAGAAAAATTAGTTTTAATAGATCACTGTATCATTTTTGTGATAATAAGATTTATTGAACGACTACTATATAAATTCAAAATTAGAATCGAGTGGTTTAACTGCAGGGCAGTCACCAAAATTTCATCTAGTAATTACATAATTAGGGTGATAAAACATAAAACCTTATTAATGCCTTTACAATACATCTTTTAATGAGCCAGCTTTTATTGTTTCAATTTAAAAATAACTAATCTGTTAATGACTAAGTAACGTACAGTTGCGGCAATAATTTAAGTTTTCTTAAGCCTGTTTTTTCTGTATCTGAATATATATTATTTTTGATTATCGATGAAATTAAATAATAGCTATAGGCTAGTAATTTAATGGGTAAGGTAATAAAAATATAGTGGAGAAGAGAAGAAAGCTTCGGTGGTTTTGTACTAAGGCTTTTCTTTTTTTTAGACAGATAATCCAGTGACGAGCTTTAGATCGGAAAAATTATAATCAACAAGCAACCAAAAATTCAAAGCGAATTCTTACTACAAGTCAAAGTTCTAAGGTGATTAGAATTTGCACTAGCACAATAATATAAATACACCTTTTGTTGCATTATGTCCTCTAAGTCACCTACTGCTTAATAAGAATTCGCCAAATACGCTTGAATGATATATCGTTTCTACGGGTAACAAAAAAGAACCAGCTCACATTAATTAATCAATCTAGGTTAAAAAAAAGCAATTAGACTCTTGTTAAAGCGTGTAATAACCATATTTACGATAATACAAAGCTACCGCTAAATAACCTGTCACTTTAATTGTACCCTTTCATCCTCACTCTCAAAGCTATAAAGTTGAACATAACATATCCTATATTTTACACAATTGCTTTCGTCATTACAGAAAATTATCGTTTCTGGCTAAGTGATAAATCTCCATTTTTAACTTTGTTAAACTAATATCTAGCAGGGATTCTAGCTCAAGCTAGTCTTAGGGTAAATTTTCCTATTTATTTATCTACTTGAGGTGGCGCCCGTAAGAAAATTTTGTCATGCCGCAAAATTTTAAGGAAGGTTATTTTTATCAAAACTATCGAATTTTTCGATTTCATGAATTTGGTTGTCGTTATCGTTTTCGTCAATCTCTTTTATAGCTCTCAATACAGCTGCCATAGGTCTAAGAGTAGGGCGCGGAATAAATTTACCGGCCCTCCCTCTACGATATAAAGTTCTTGCTAACCAAACATAACGAATAATGGGAATATTATTTTCTCTCGCAACTTTAATTATATCTTTAGCCCTTTTGTCATACCCCTTACACAAAATCATAGGTAGGGGGGTTTCTCCGGGTTTATAAGAGATTGCAACGGCAAAATGAGTAGGGTTTACGACAACGGCATCTGCATCCGGTACGGCTTGCTCCACGGCACCGCCATCACCCGATGCGAGTTCCTGAGCCAATTGTTTACGCTGTCCTTTAATTGTAGGGTCACCTTCCATTTGTTTGAATTCTCTGAAAACTTCATCTTTTGTCATTTTCTGCTGCTTGATAAAGAAATGCTTTTGCACCATAAAATCAACTACGGCAATGATCAGAAATATCATTAAACAAATTCTGAGAATGATAGTGAGAATGTCAGCACCACCATCCAATGAAAAGGTTAAGTTACCTGTTGGAAAAAGAACAATTTGATGAATTGAGTTCTTCACAATTACATAAAAAACACATGTAAGAACAATGACCTTTACAATATTGAAAAAGAACTCCATCAGTTTCTGAGGAGATACTAAGTTTTTAGCGTTGCTTATAGGGTTAAACTTCGAAAGTTTCGGCATTGCAGACTCAGGCGACATTAAAAAACCAAACTGAACCCAAGCGGCACAAAACCTGGCGACAATAATTACAGCGAGTACCGGTAAACATAATGTAAGAGCATTTAGTAGTACGCTTTTCGCCACAGAAGATGCAGCGAAAACAAAATCATCATTAAGTCGAGCCAATGGCTGTAACATCATATTTTCTATAGTATTCATCATATGTTCACGAATCGCGATGAACATCTCAAAGCCAACAGAGGTAGTAAATAATTTGTTTATATCTTGGCTCTGAGCAACTTGCCCCTTTTTTCTAGCATCCTCCAGTTTCTTCGGGGTGGGTTCTTCTGTTTTTTCTCCTGACGATTCGCTCATCTTTTTGGCATGCCCCAAATATTGATAAGTGACTGGCGCATCTGATCGATTCCCGATAGATTCTGAAAACCTATATGCCAAAGATTAGATAGATACATAATAAGAATTATGAGCGCAATAAGGCTCTTTGCAGGCATTGCCATAAAATATACCTGCATTTGAGGACTATAAGCTCCCAAAACAGCAAACCCAGCTTCAACAAGTAATAATACCAAGATAATTGGCCCAGCATAGAGAACAAAAAAGTAAATGATCCGGGAGAATTGTGAGATGAATTCGGTATGCGCATCAGGGGACATGAGCGGAAACCACTCTAATGTTGGCCACAATGTATAACTTTCAACAATTAGAGCAAACATGTAAGCAAAGCTTCCAGTGACAATCATAACTATTGCCAGCGCCTTGGTGAGGAAGTCAGCTAACATGGAAGAATCTGGGCCTGCACCAGGGTTGAAGTAACCACCGGATAATGCGCCGCGCTGGTTGTCAATCATGACACCTACGGATTGAAATACCCAATAAGGCGCTCCTAGAATAAAACCTATTGTAAAGCCTAAAATCAGCTCTTTAACAACATATAGAGGGAAAAAAATATTAGCGAATGCGTCACTGCTAATTCTAATATAGTTACCTATAATAATGGGGAGTGAGACAGCAAATATAACCGCATGCTTGGCCATTCCATGTAGGTTATTTTTAGAAAATATAGGCACAAACTGAAGGGCGACATAAACCCTCGGCATGGTCAAAGACATTGCAACAAATAATTGAAACAAAATATCGACAAACTCAGTCATTTACTAGTTACCGATGTCGGGCAAAAGACCAAAGACCATCCCTAATAAATTGAGCACTTCACCTCCAATCCAAGCACCGGTCATAGCCAGAACCAGAGATACTGCAATTAATTTTACAGCAAAAGGGAGAGTTTGATCCTGCACTTGAAATAATGTTTGTACTAAAGAAATAAGAATGCCGAAGGTTAAAGCTGCCATTAGTGGAGGCATCGAGAGTTGCACCACAAGCATAAGCGCTTGTTTTACTATATTTAATGTATCTGCATGCATTTAATTTTACCTAAACATAAGATAGCACAAGGCTATGAAGCAGCTTTTGCCAACCTTCAGCAATAACAAATAAAAGAATTTTAAACGGCAATGATACTGTCATTGGCGCAACCATCTGCATACCTAAAGCAAGTAGTAAGTTTGAGACAATTAAATCAATCACGACGAAGGGTAAGTAGATAAGGAAACCAATTTCAAAACCAGATTGCAATTCTGATATTACGAATGCTGGAATTAAAATAATAAAGTCTTCATGGCTTACATCTTTCGACATTTCCTTTGGCCATAATTCTTTAGTCGATGACACAAACGTTTCCCTTACAGCGGGATCGCTATGTTTTGAGATGAAGCTTTTTAAAGGAGCGGTGCCCTTCTCAAAATGCTCGGCTATCGTAGCACTGGATACATCTTTTAAATCAATATGATTGATTTCATTTTGCATTTCAGCAAAAACGGGTGTCATGACGTAAAGTGTTAGGGCAACTGCAATACCATATAGAACCATATTTGGTGGCACTTGTTGTACACCTAAGGCATTTCGCACTATCACTAATACTACTGCTATTTTTAAAAAGGCTGTAGTAACCATAAATAATAGTGGTAGTAGCCCCATACCTGCCATAATCACAGCAAGATGGAGCGGATTCATTTCTGAAAGGTTCACTGCTCCATGCTCCAGTAACGAACAATTTCTACTCCAAGCTTGCCATCAATATCAACTAAGTCACCGCAAGCGACAACTCTATTTTGGCATAATATTTCCACTTGGCCTTTCAAAGGAGAATCCAGTTTGAAGAGATCCCCGGGTGACAAATTACATGCATCGCGGTAAGAAAGTGCAAAACTCCCTAGCCTTACATTGAACTCCAAAGGTAATTCATCAAAGTAAGATAAATTATTCGTAGTGCCACTATCAGTGTTAGGATTATTCTGTAAACTATCCACACCCGTAACAAGCGTATCGTTTTCAGGCCATTCATCCGCGTCTAAAGCTTCTTCATTATCATCAAAACTTTCGGTATCTGCGTAGTCATTTTCATGGCCTTGCTCAAACTCATCTAGTCCCATATTATCCAACCACCTTTTAAATTCTACGATTGTATTATTTTCTTGTTCATGCCATCTCACCAACATAGATGACTTTCCACCCAAGGAGACTACACCCTCGCCCTGCATATCGAAGTTAGGCTTTGATATGATAAAGACGTCACCCTCGTTCAGAGAGCGCCACGTCTTGGCAGTCATCGTGGTAGAACCGCATAGGGTGTTCACGAGAATTGGCAATGTTTCAACACGAGACTCATTGAAACAGTTCTTTTTCCAGTGTTGATTATTAAAAATATTTATCCAGACACTCGTCTCTGCCGCTATTTTTACAGGCAAAGTAAAGCCGCTCATAGAGATTTTTAATGACATTGTGGCAATATCAGCTGGAATTTTTGATAACGGCTTGTTTGGTATCGACCAACCAAAAGCATCATAAATAGCGTCGGGCAAAAGAACATTGGCCATATTGACCTTACCCATTCTAAGACGGGAATCCTCAATAACTTTAACACCGGTTAATCTCTGGTAAAAATTATCGAAGTCAAACAAGTAAACAGTACCGAAGTCAGTATCTATTGATAGTGAAGTGCCTTGAAATTTAGGTGTGGTATCGACAGAGTTAGAAGTTACTTTTATGCTTATTGGTTCATCATTCTGCTCACCATGGTACTGTACTCCCGATCGCAGAATTTTCTGTAAGGAAAATTCATCATTACTTATCTTTTTCTGTAAGAACGGTTTATTGAGTTCCGGAAAATCTTGAACTTGTATTGGACTATACGATATCAATGTAAACTCTCCTTCCAAGTGATTTTCTTAAGGAACTAGACATAGATTTTTTTGAGCCAATTAGCTGACTTCTTAACTTTCTATTATCTGTCGATAGTGAAAAATTCCAACTATAATCTCTTAACTCTGACTTTACATCTACATTGCGGCCTCCGGGTAGCTCAATATTGAAGTTCAACATTTGGTCACTTCGAACGCCGGCAACTTCTGATTCAATACGGTTAAATACTGTGGATAGTGTTTGCTCTACACTCAGTTCATTTGTTATCTGATGTTTTCCATCTAAAAATACGCTGGAAGAAACTGACGTTTTTTTCGACCCTTCTTGATTTAAATAACTGTTAAAATCAAAACCAGAATGCCAAGTTATTTCGGGTATTGATGCTGGATTATCAACCCCCTTTAACAAGTCGGTATCCATGTCTTTTATTGGCATAGAATTGTTCATACTAAATTTTCTCCAAACTATAGAAGTATCAGAAAAACTATTTTTTAAGCATATCGGTGAAAACTTCGATTTTCTCTAAATTTATGAATGCCCGGTTATATTCCCTTTTTTTTATTGATAGTTCTCCTTCAAGAACTTCTCTTTTACGGGTTGCTTCTTGCTTTTCTGATTCTTTATTTACTAGGTTATCTTTGATACCTTCTTGCTCTTCCTTTTTTAAGAAAATATCTTCTAGCTTAAAAACACCTGAAAGTATTTCCTGGTTTATTTCCTGATCGCGTTTTTCCTGATATTCACTATATCTTTCAACTTCTTCCTGAGCTTGCAATTCCACTTTCTTTGCATTTTTTACATCTAAAGACGCGCGATTATATTCCCGTTCAACATCTTCTAGGCGACGTTTTCTAAGCGAGGCAATAACACCAAGTTGCTTGATTTTTAATTTGTCACTCATAGCCTATTGGTAAATATCTAAAAGATAATGTAATTAACAGGATGAGTTTATTTAGTGATGATTTGTTCGAGATTGGTCACTGATTCTTGCAAACTATATTGCTCTTTTGTGCCTTGTTTCAAAAATTCCATAATTTCAGGAGTTTTTTGTACGGCTTCATCAGAAAGGGGATCTTCGCCGGGTTGATATTCACCTAAGCGAATGAGTAATTCTAGATCTTTATGCTTTGCCATAAGCATACGAGCATGGCGGGCTAATTTTGATTGTGAAGGATCGACAATATTATCCATTACTCGACTTAGACTCATTAACACGTTAACAGCTGGATAATGTCCTTTTTCTGCGAGGTCTCGTGATAGAACGATATGGCCATCGAGTAATGACTTAGCTTCATCTGCGACAGGGTCATCAGACATAGAGTCCCCTTCGAGAAGTATCGTATAAATCGCTGTGATTGAACCTTTAGTTGTTTTCCCTGCTCGCTCAATAAGTTTAGGCAACATCGTATATACTGATGGCGGGAAGCCACCTTTTGCGGGAGGCTCTCCAGATGCTAACCCAATTTCACGCTGTGCCCGGGCAAAACGGGTAAGAGAATCGATTAAGAGCAATACCTTTTTCCCTTGATCTCTCAAAGTCTCTGCAATAGCTGTTGCAGTAAACGCAGCCCTGGATCGCTCCATAGAACTTCTATCTGACGTTGAACAAACAAGAATTGTTCGTTTCAGAAGCTCAGGGTCTAATTCGTGATCAAGAAACTCTTTTAACTCCCGGCCACGCTCTCCAACAAGTGCAAAGACGACATAGTCAGCACTGCAACCCCTTGCAATCGAAGCCAATAAAGTTGTTTTACCACAACCTGCACCGGCAAATAAACCGATACGTTGTCCTTCACCAAAGGTGATAAATGTATCAAGTGATTTGACCCCAGTTGTCAGAACATCCGTAATCCTAGGCTTTTCCGTCGCCGCTACTGCCTCTGACATAACAGGCGTAATAGGCAAATCATCATCAATTTCCCCACTACAGAATATTCCCCCAGAACCGGTTCTGAGGTCTCTACCCATACCATCTAGCACCATTCCCATAGTGTTTTCATCAACGATGATACTATGCTTACTTCCAAGTGGTTTCACATCACAGTCGTAGTATAAGTCTTCTAAACGAGTGAGTGCAGATAAAATAACCGCATCTTCTGAAAAACCAATTACTTCTGCAAGTACAATCTTACCGTTATCTTTATCAGCAGAGATTTCACATAATTCACCTATTTTAGTGGCAGGAATTTTTGCCTCAATAAGTGTCCCAACAACCCTTTTTACTTTTCCACAGACATTAACTTTTTGTATACTTTCTACTTTCCCTAGTACCTTTTTATTCCACTCTAAACAACGATCACCTAATTGCTCATAGTTCATTTTTACCACACTAATTCAATTGTGTTTTTGCCTTGAAATACAACTTTCTTTCTACCCACACTCTTTAATGTATAACCATCGATAGTACCACCGACAGACAGTCTCTCTCCGGTATCAGTAATAACGTGTCCATAGGGACCCGAAACTATACGCGTCAGTTTAAATGGGAGTGTTTTGGACACAAAATTTGTGTTATCTTCGATAGTAAAGGAGAACTTATTTTCAGCTTCAAAACGCTTTATCATACGGTTGAGTTTATTTTTATTAATCTCGGTAATGCTCCCCGATACAATCCATTTTTTTGCTTCAGGCTTTAAAACAAGCCCTTTAAGTTCTCGCTCCATTAGCATACTCTTAAATTTCTTTATGAGTAACTTATCGTTGCCATCACGTTTTACATGCGTGGAATATGTAGTTTCTTCAGTGAAATTATTTTCATTCAAGTTTTCTTTATCGCTATTCACATCATCTATATTTGCGAATGCAAGCATTTTGAAGCTCAAAGTGAAGATAGTAGAAACAAAAATTATCGGTATAATTGGAATCTTAGGCCTCGATTTATTTTTGGCAGTAACTTCAGGTATATCAATATGGCTTTGATCTTCTTCGATTTCATCTACTGGTGCTTCTGGAAGCTGCATATTCCAAGGAGTATCTTCCTCAGCAATACATACCCATATACCTGCGATCTCATACGGCACATTTAGACTGATCGTTTCGGCTATACTTTCTGATGCGTCTTCATTAAATAGATCGACGCGGTATCCCACTTCTTGGCCTTCTGGATCTATCGAAAATATCGCATGCCTTTCATATATACCTGGATCGGAGATAAATATATCCGCGTCCAGTGAAGCTCCGAGAGAGATCTTATCCTCGTCTAAAGGAAAAGCAGACCCTCTACTTAAACCATTGAGAATACGTAACTCTTTCATAGTTAAACCTAGTAAATCTACTTAGTATTTAGTGGGAATTAGGAGAAGTTTGATCAAAATATATAAAAAACATCATAGACAATCTAGAAATAGCTTTATACATAGATGCTTAAGCCTAATATTCACAGTATTAATAGTCTGTTAATCATCCTACCTCTAATTATAATGCTTAAAATCTACTTCTCACCTTGATATACAGTGCTACTTTTAAGTGGTGCAAAAAGGAGAATTGTTCGTTACGAACGAATAAAACTGTGCACTAGGACAATTGATAAGATTTGTTAAGTTAGTATAAAAATAGAAAAATTAAATGAACAATTTTGTTTTCAGGCTACATCAAAATTAAATAAGGACTAAGTTAGCCTACATTTTTCACTATTATTTTCATCGATGATAGTATATTTAATTAACATGAATAAAATAAATTTATGACCAAATAAAGCTCGTCGATACACTAAAAATTGGTAATAAAAAAATACCAAGTGATACAGAAAAAGCCTTAAAAAAGCATGATATTCATATGGTTCAAATTTGAGTATTGCCCCATCAATATGTGATGTACGTTTACTTTTCAGCATTCATATAATTCTCTAATGAACAAAGGCAATTGCCTCTAGCACCCATATTTATAATGCAAAAAAGAGTTGGAAATATTATGACTTCAAACACTTTAGAAAAACTTGAACAGCCAGAAAAGAAAGAAAGTATAGATAGTGTCATAAAAAACAGCAGCGTCTACTTGCGCAGATTTATTTCAAAGAGAGCTAAAAACAAATGTGATATAGATGACTTCATGCAGGCAACGTTGTTAGAAGCCATCAGATCCTACCATAATTTCAGAGGGGACTCTCAAGCTAAAACTTGGCTGTGCGGTATCGCATACAACATAATTAGAAACAGCATAAAACGCCAAGAAAAGGATCTAAGTGTTTTTTCGGAAGAATATTCGGAAAGTATAGATTACCTATCAAGCGATAACGGGATATCTTCTCAAAGAGTTCAAGACCCGGCTGATATCATCGAGTGTAATGAATTAATAGATAATGTGTGTGACAGATATGAGGCACTTCCTGAAAAAATGCAGGGGGTATTTAATTCATTAGTTGTTGAAGGAAAAAGCTACCAAGACACCGCCGATCAGTTCAACGTGCCTTTAGGGACAATCCGATCACGTATGGCTAATGCACGAAAGATACTCCGACAAGAATTAAAAGCTTAGGCGTTTTTTATGAACCGAATTAATAATTATATTCCACCACCAACAGTGCCCAAGCTGACTATGGCAAAGGCATTAAGTACTAACGCCGCTAATAATATGGAAGAAGCTTCTTTCAAAATGAGCGAAGTAAAAGATTCTTCTAAAAAGGAGAAATCTAGTAGTAGTGATGCCACTCAAAAAAGATTGCTGGTGAAAAGTATTAACCGGATCACCAACATACAGAAATATTCAAAGATGCTTGATGAGCAGGATAGTGTTGAGAAAAAATTTCAGCAAATTATGTCTGCCGTAGGGAAAAATGGTGGTCTAGATAAATGGATAGAAGGCCAAAGCGAAGACGAAGCCGCAGTTGTTTGGTTGGCGCTAAAAAGAGCCGGAAACGAAGCGAAAGATCCTGCCAAAAAGCTTATACAATCTCGAGAGAGTTTTTTCCTAAAAGATAATATAAGCCAAATTCAAGCATCATTTAATGTAGCACCGGTAGTTTCAAAGTATTTTCCAAATAGAAATAGTGCGAGAAAGATGCGTAAAGCACTTTCTAGAAATAATGGTCGACGCAAGGGAGTTAGATCTATTTTCTTAAGCCTACTCGACGCTTTTGATGAGGATGAATTTCCAGAAAGCGTTGACGCATACATCCGTTCTATAGCCCAAGATATAGACGCAGATCATCCATCAACAGAAGTTGAGTATTTAAGAGATATCTATGAAAGGTTAAATGCGGCAACAGGTGTTAAATCATTATTAAATTTCTGTGACGATGCCATGTTAAATTTAAAGCGTCATATTGAAATTTTAGAAGCAAAACCGGTTGGCCTAGCACGATCATTATTAGACCTAACTGGTGACGATATATACCATAGTGAAATCAAGAGTATCGTGAGTGACTATGTTGAACCAGATAAAAAATCACGACTAATGTTTTTAAATGTCTTATACCCACTACTTAGTCGTTTACCCACATCCCTTTGGAGTGATGAAGAAAAAAGGCACGAAGGAATTAAGGCTTTTTTGTCTTATATGGAGCAAGAAACAAGGAAAGAATCCGAATATGCTCGGTTTTAATAAATGGATTATCTACTTTAGTTTAACCATTACCGCTTTCCTTCATTACTACCTTGGCGCCAAATAAAATACGTAAGGCGCCAAATAAACTTGCTCTTAACTTGGCAACTAGATAGCTATAATCTCTGAGGTAGTTTCTAGACTTTCATAAAAATGCTTTTACTATAGCAGCTACACTATCCTATTATTAGGTATATCTTATAGGTTTAACTTATAGTATTTCCCATAATCCCATAATAGTTGCTCATCTTTAGCAAAAACTATGTGAGAGTTTTTATCTTTTGGCACATTCGCAATGAAGCCTCTATGGGGTATGCCAATTTCTCCGTTATCTGCTATTTGTAACGAAAATGTGGAGATTTTCTTGCCACCATTAGTATCATGATTGATAAAACGTGTATAGTTACCTTTTTTTTCTCCATTAATTGCAAAGATTTCATTGTAGCAGAACGCTAGCTCATATTTGTTGTGAAACCCTCTTATAATGTCAATTAACTTTAGCCATAAAAGTTGTTGAACTTGGCCCACATACAAACCAAGAAACATGAAAGAGTAAATATTTTCTAGAGCATATACCCCCCAGCCATATTCATCTGACCAACGAATATCTAGTTTTGGAGTATAATTCGCAGCTATACAAGAATAAATATACTCTTTATAGTTTTTACAACTAACTTTTTTTCTACCACATAAGTAACTATTAAGTTTACTTACAAGTATATCTTGTAAGTAAACTTCTGTAACTGAAGGTATGTTTAAATCTTCACTTCTTTTATTACTATTATCTTGAGAAAAGGATTTGTTAAACCTACCCTGCCAGTGATTTATACCATTAAATGATTGAGGTGTTATAACATCGTATAGGTAGAAAAGTAAGACACGCATAAATGAAGAAACTTTATTTCGCTCAATATACTCCTTAAAACATTTAGTACCTGACTTACCATGATAAACTGCCTGATTTTTTTTATTGATTATATCAATAAAATCATTTTCATCGTAGTATTTACCTTCAATAGAAACTGGGATATTCACAAAAAGGCAACCTAAATACTAGCGACAGGCTTAATATCAATTGTTGGCACCATTTCGGAATACGAAAGTACCGGAACTTTAAAAAAGTCATTTTTAATAAATTCTCTTAAATATTTTCGAAGATCCTGAGCCACAACCATTACAACAGGTTTAATGTCTTTTTCAACATTACTCAATTGATCTTTTAGATTTTGAAGAAGACCATCTCTCTCATCTTGGGAAAGGGAAAAAAAACCGCCAGTCGAAGTTTTTCGAATTGCACCTCTAAGTAACTCTTCTGTTTCAGTATTTAACAAGCAAACATGCATTGTATTCATCGGCGATAGTTCTTGACATATTTGTCTAGATAAGACCACTCGTACCGACTCGGTCAGGACTTCGATATCTCGTTCTACAGCAGCTTGATCGACTAAAGTTTCAATAATTTTTCTCATAGGTCTTATAGAAACGTTTTCTGACACTAGATTTTGAAGTACTTCAGAGAAGCGCGATATTGGTAACACTCGTGCAAGCTCTTTATTTAACTCTGGATACTCATTATCGCTCCATTTCAATATTATATTAGTTTCTTCAATACCAATAAATTCATGTCCATATTTAAGAAGACCGGTACCAATCTTTTCAGCGGCAACTTCAAGATTATCTTTGAACTCTACTTCATTTTCTCTCAAAAGATCTTTATTTTCTACAGGCAACCAAAGTAAGCTCTCTTCCTCCCGTGAAGCTTTACCTTGCTCATATTCAAGACCTAGAGATTCTAATTTTTCACTATTAACATCATTATTATCTACCGCGATGAAGTTCATATTTGCCGTCGCAGATATAACAGCCGAATCATAAACTCGAAATTGAATTTCATCATTCTGCACATTCTTGTTCTCGATAACAATGATTGTAGGGAACATAAAGCCGCGATCAACAACGTAAGTATTCCTATATATCCTTACCTTTCTTACTATCTCAAGTATATGGGCATCGTTAGACATACCTTCAGCAACAACAATTGCCATTCTCTCACAAACATTAAACTCTCTGATGTCAGTTTCCCCATTATCAGCTTGAAGGGCTGGAGTACTTTCATTTTCTGTGCCAGCAGCATTAATTGCTTGCTTGGGTAACATTTTGGCTCCCAGCATCTGATAAGCGGCAATACCACCAACAATTCCTGATAGTAAGAAAAAGGCAAGTGTTGGCATTCCGGGTATAATACCGAATCCAAGTAGTACTATTGCAGCTAGCGCTAGCGCTCTTGGTTGACTACCAAGTTGCATAGCCAATTCTTGACCAACGTTTGAATCTTCAGAATCATCCTTTTTAACTCGTGTAATAAGCATGCCGGCTGTAAGTGATATCAACAACGCTGGTATCTGAGCTACGAGACCATCACCAATAGTTAGTATCGAGTATAGTTTTATAGATTCTCCAGCAGGCAAACCTAGCTGCATAACGCCAATAGAGAAACCACCAATTATATTAACGAGTACAATAATGATACCGGCAATCGCATCTCCTTTTACAAATTTCATCGCTCCATCTAATGCTCCAAACAACTGACTCTCTTTACCTAGATCGGCCCTTTTTTGCTTGGCTTCGGGCGCAGTAAGCAAACCGGCCCTAAGGTCACTATCGATTGACATTTGTTTTCCCGGCATAGCATCTAGGGTGAATCTAGCAGAGACTTCTGCAACACGTTCTGATCCTTTTGTAATGACAAGAAAATTCACAATCATCAAAATCAAGAAAATAACCAGGCCTACTACTAAGTTACCACCAACAACAAAATTACCAAATGTTTCAACGATACTACCTGCATCACCTTGCAATAATATAAGACGAGTCGTAGTTACAGATAATGCTAACCTGAATAGGGTAGTAATTAGCAATAAAGCAGGGAATGTTGAAAAAGCTAGGGGGCCAGGCATATACATAACCATGACGACGAGTATTGTGGATATTGTTATGTTTAAGGCAATAAGTACATCTACCAACCCTGTGGGCATAGGTAGGATCATCATAAAAATAATACCGACTACAAATACTGCGACGATAACTTCAGATCGATGGACTAAAAGCTGGACTATTTTGTTTAAAAAACTCATAAAATCACACTTAAAGCTTTGTTTTGAAAAAGATAGGTTTTATTAAATTAAGACGCACTATAGTGAAAGCGCTTAAGACTCAAATTACTTACCTAAAGTTACCGGTATGAGATGAATAATCACCTGACGAAGTATGGAGTCATTACTATTTGTGAATGAACTATATGTATAGTTCAAGTAAACATAGTTGTTTCTAGAATTATCTTGGAATATTGAATTACTATTAAAAGAATAGTAAATTTCAAAAGGGAGAATCTCGAATATTGACTTTAATTAGCAAAAACTTTTGGATCAACTAAATTATTAAACCAGAGGACTTGGTTTACCAACTTTTAGCCAATTTTTAACTAGCTATAACCACTAACATTAAATTCACTTTAGCAAATAACAGGATTAGCATTAAAGTGAACTTAATGGTTAGATTTTAACCTTCTCAAAAAAAACTGACACCTAACCCTTTAAATAGAAAACTAGATTAAACGGTAACTGGGTATTTACATCGTTTTTCGACAAGCCCTTTTCCATTGAGTAGAAAGCAAACATCGCTTCAACCTCGTCCTGAAAAGGTCAGCTATGAATCTAAAGAGCAGTTATAATAAGCGCATACTACATTTTGTTGTTTTTTTCTTCTTTCAAAAAATTCATTCCTTTATCCATTAGGTATATAATTTCCTTGCCTTCATCATCTGAATCTACAATAGCTTTTTGTATTTGTTCATAAATATTCTCTTTTTTTCCAATGTCACCAAAGTCAACATTGAGGATTTCATCACCAGTGTACGTCGATATCCTTAAAAGTTCGTCCAAATGCTCTTCAAGTTCTTTCTCAGCAATACCAGTAAGCCTTTTAAGTTCGCGAACGATATTTTTAAAATTATTGTTCATACCACTATCAACACCACTATTGAGGAATCTGGAATCGTGACCAACATAGCTACCATAGCTCTTGCGTCCAGTAATATTCATATTATGATACTCCAAAATTTAAAAAAGGCTGATACAATATGGGCAGTCCAAAATCGTAAAAATTAAACTGCCAGCATATTCGTTGGTAGACATTATTTTATTTAAGTTCCTTTTTTATAATACGCTATATCAATTTTCTACCCATATTAAAGGAGTTGCAAATATGAAAAGCAAATACCGCTAATGTAATTAAGCTTTAATTTCTAGTCAAGCTAGCAAACAGCCCTGCTGCACGATCTATACTTAATCATCGCCAAGATATCAAGGGCTGGAGGTTCGCTAACAAATAAAAATAGCTAATCCAAGGACAAGCTTTAGCTGGCATGTTGTATTTTATGCCCATATATACTAAGTATATGGCATTATTATTAGTTAATCGATCAATAGTTAGCTTCGCATGGTACTTTTAGCAACAAATAAGAGCTAAAACCAATTTTCTTTGTCAAAACTGTATAATTACCTCATTGTGAAGTTGAAACACATGATATTATTGTATAATAGATGTATATATGAAATTATTTGCATCCTGCGCAGATGAGTATTCAGGCGTTATCCAAATTTTCATATTGCCTACTCGCGAATAGTCTATATCCTTCTCAGGCATAGTGTTACATCCAGAAACTGAAAAAACAGTAGCAAAAAGTAACAGGCTATATATTAGTTTTCTCATTATAGAATACCTCTAATAAAATGTTCACTAACTGTTATTAAAAACGTTAAACAATCCAAATTTACCTATCATTAACCATATCTAGTGCGACTTTGTTACTTTCATTCATCCTTGCATACTCTAGGGCGCTAAACATGGTAGTTGATTCACCTGGAGCTAGAGCTTTCTTAGGATATAGTGAAACTCCAATTAAGCCTGCACCAATACAGGAATTCTCTTTAACGGTAACCGCTTCATCAGAACGATTCGTTACCGATCCGATATAAGCTCTTATGCCATGCCCATCTACATGGTAGCCAATCCTCGAAAAGTCAAACTCAATACCTTTTTGAAGACATTTGAATGGAAGCGCAGACTCTTTTTTATATTTCTTCATATAACCATATGGCATTTTCTGGACAGCTAGTAACTTAAATAAAGCCAGTGTTTTTTCAACATAACTTCTATTTGCATTTAGCCATCGATTTTGAATCTGTTGGACTTGGTCAGCGATTAAATTTGCACTACCTGTACTCGAAAAGTCAGCTGGGTTATGTGAAGTCTCAGATATTCTTGGTGTGAGAATGAAAAGTCTCTCCCTATTTAAAACTTTTTTCTTACGGCTAGAAAATAGATGCCCCAATATTGGTACATCGCCTACACCTGGAACTTTATTTACAGTATCTTCTGTACTATTAACATGATAACCACCTATAACGAGTGATCGACTCTGATCAATGATTGCTCGAGTACTAATATTAGTTTTTCTTATAGACGGCAGCCCATTTGATTGTACGTTTTGGATAACTTTGCCATCTTCAATCTCAACCGCAAGCCCTATTTTGGGGCTATCGATATCATCAATAGATTTCGGCGTAACATTGAGCAAAGTACCAGCTGTTACAGGTTCTACAGTCGCTACTCTCTCAGCTATATTTTGGATAAATACGGTCTCGCTCAAGTCGATAACTGCAGGCTCATTTTCCATAGTCAATATAGAGGTGTTAGCAATAATCGATGCGTCACCTCTTCCTTGCATAAGTTTGAGGTTAGCTTGGAATTGATTTAAATCATTGATCAGTACTGTAGCATTTACATTTGCCACTGGGTTGAGAGGATTAGCCTGTAGGCGATCAAAAGTTCTAAAACCACCATTCTCGCCAGTTCGTGTATTGCTGTAATCTAAATTGACGCCAATATCTTTTAGTTTTTCACGACTTATGTCTACGATAATTGCATCAATCTCGATCAAATTCCGTACTTGATCCAGCTCATCAATCAATTCTTGGTAATAATCGAAGTCTTTTGTAGCTGATTTAATTATTACGGAGTTCGTTCTGACATCCGCTTCAACACTTGCACCTTTCTTAACACCTCGCCCCATTGTTAAAAAGTTCTCAGTCTTACTACTGTCTACATCAGCTCCGATACCGGTTAACTTGGGGTTTGGTGTTGAACCTGATCGTACAAGCAGACCTTTTAATATCGTAGCAACACCTGGTATAACAGTTTTCTTTCTTCGAATTGTTATTGTGCGATCCATTACCGATGCATATTTAAGAGGAAACACATATACATTCTCATTTTTTTCCGTGCTCTTTTTTGTCGTTTTATCCTTTTGTTTTTTCCCTAAACGCTCGATCATATCGATATATCTTTTGGGGCCAGAAACCAGTACAGCTTTTTCGCCAGGCAGCTCTCCCCAGCCAAATTTTTTCTGAAATACACCCACTCCTATTAACGCTTTCTTTAATCCGTCAGATAACTTCAGACGTTTAGTATGCTGATCGGATACCGAGCTGAAATAAATTTTAGTCTTGTATACAAACCACTGGAATTTAAATTCTGTAGCAATATTATCCAAAAAGAAAATAGCATTTTCAGATCGCCTCCATCCATCACAATTGCCTGAAACACTAGCGTCTATAACAGGATCGACACTAAAACTTTTTGCAAAATCTCGGAGAACAACACTTAATGGCGTATTTTTGCATTCAATAGCATAAGCACTCTCCTTCCAAAACTTAGGCGGACTAGCCAATGCGTTTGCTGGCAATATTGTAGATAATATAATGGCTACTATAGTGCAGAATGTTGTTACCTTAAGTAATGAGTCATGTTGTTTGTTGCGACAAAATAACATATAGATCACTTCATGTTAGTATTTATTAATTGGTTCGAGTAGTTTGAATTGATTAAAACATGTCCAAAATTTTCTTGATGCCACCATAACCACCTCCCATGCTTTTAGTCATAAAATACTTTGTAACTTCCATTTTTTGGTAAGCCTCATTAAAGACTTCTAGATCTTCTGGAGATAAATCTACAAAAAAATCTGGATCATTCGTGAAACGGTAATAATCCTGCTTAGCATTATTAGCCATGTTTTCGAGCATTTCTCGTCTGCTACTACCGCTCATAATATTCACCTATGGATTAATTAAAGACATATATCTTTGTGGAAACGGGATCGGAAAGGTTCATGTGGGTAGTGCTTAAAGCTATGAAAACTAATATAGATTTAGCTGGCTTATAGCTCTTATATAAGACTTGTAGCGCTTTTAATACTCGTTAGGCATACAATGCATCCATTCAGTGCATTTTTCCTTTTATCGGGGTACAGAGATTTTATTAGTAATTCTAGATTATGTGAACTTTATGCGGCTGACTTACCAACTCTCATACATATTCTAGGTTTGTACTCTAGCATGGAGGTTGAACCATAATATCTAAATGTTTGGTAAGATTTAAAAAATGAGCGAGCTATCGTTTTTGTAACTTTGTTTTTCTTTGTCTAAGACACTATAAAGAGCTTCTATGCAACCAGAAAACTGGCTTTGATATGCACCATTTTTCACTCTTAGTTCACACTCACTACTCGATAATTTGGAACTTGTTTCAACGCTCCAATCATTATCTATCGCATATTTTGTCGCTAGCTCTTCATGCTCAGGGGATACAACAATTATTGCATTATTTTCATTCTTTGTTTTAGAGATAAGGGCTTCAATTGTTGAGCTAATCTTAAGGTCATCGTCAAAATCAGCAACAATAGTGGAAATTGCAGACTTAACAATATCAGAGCAATGCAGCTCAATCAGATCAAAATATTCATCTTGTTTATCTTGATAGTTTTTTATTTCCGTAAGAACTTGTTGCCAAGCATGAGTCTTAATATCCTCTTGTATTTTAGATTCATACTTACGAGTTTTATGCTGCTCTCTCTTTACAATTTTCCCTATCACTGAGGTAGCCTTAGATATGTATTGATCTATACCCATGACCTTAGTAATTTCATTTGCTCTGACCACATCGCCTCGTCGCCCATTAGGGTCTCGGTTAAGCGCTGCAAATGATATCTTCTTTTTTACAAAAGATTTAAGCTGATTTTCTACATGAGGTTGTTTATCAAAAATAGCCGTAGATTCAACTGTCATAATGATACTCTCAATACCTATAATTTACATACAATAATATTCCAAAGACGCTTAAGGTTTTTCAAATCTACATGGCTATATGCTGCTAGTTTAGGTAAATTAGAAAGAACACTAGACTTAAATGCTAGTTTCATACGAGGCCAAACTTCTGGACAATCGGATGATAATGCTACCTGTAGCAACCACAAACCCTTCTGATTTTTATATTGTAAATCGTCAGGAATAGGAAAACGTTGTTTTAATGCTAGCCCCTGCCCTATCTGGGAAATATAACGATATTCATCAAGAGATATATTACTCTCAGGAGCTGGTTTGGTAATATCTTTGCTATAAGCAATACTAGCCAAGCTTATTGCTTTATCTGGGTTTTCAGAAATTTTACATAATATATTTTTCCACTCAGGTTTTATTTCTCCTGAAAGGTTAGGTTCCAAGCCTAATGTATGACAAACATGAGAATAACATGATTGCCATACCATGGAAGAGCGATACTTTTTTAGAGGACTAAAATTTTCTTCTTCAAGCCAGCTGGAGTCTATATAATTATGGGGAGAATACCAAAATTTTAACCATGCTTTGTTATCTATACTTGAATTTGATTTTTGCTTTTTCATCTTGCTCTTATCCGTTCTTTCTTTTAAGAACTCTTAGAATAAGGTCTAGGAAAAACGTTCTCAGTTTACTATTTGAGAAAATTACTAAAAATATAATGGTAATGAACTGAAGAACAAAACCATACTTAATAGTCTTTGATAAAGGAACCGCATACTCTTCAGCAACAACAAACGACCCTATAAATGAATTTACTTTTCGCAGCTCAGTACATGACCTTTTAACATTACTTTCAATAAAAGAAATGGATATTTTATCAGTTTTAGCTTGTGATAACCCTGGGATACTACTTGTTACCAGCCGTCTAATACGTGGTTCAATAACGTCGGGGTCAAGATCTGGTAGATGTTTGATAAATACAGCAGCTGAAGACGGTGATATAGGCTGACCTGGAGCCACTCTCTCGGGCAAGACAACATGTACTCGCGCAACCATAATGTCATCTATCTGCGATAGCGTAAATTCTAACTCTTGAGATAGTGCATATATATAACGTGCACGTTCTTCTAAAGGTGTAGAGATTACGCCCTCTTTCTTAAAGATTTCACCAATTGAAGTTTGACTTCTATTAGGCAATCCTTTTTCTTTTAAGATAGCAACTGAACGCGCCATATCTTTCTCGTTAATTTGAACCGAGATTCCTTTTTTTTCTGTTATCTTTTTTGCATCAATACCTTGATCAATAAGTGTAGCAACTACTTCATTTGCATCTCTTACCGAAAGATCATCAAAAAGAGCAATTCTTTTTTCACCACATGCTACCAACAGCAAGCTTAAAAATGATATACTCAATATATTAACTATTTTTTTTATCATAAGCGATAGACACACAAAAGAAGTTAAGGTACTGTAACGGAAGCTATATTAGAGGGAAATACGTTAAATCCTAAGGCTATAACTGTACAAATATTAACACTAAAAAACCATCACATATAAATCTACCAGTTAATATTACTACCCTCTTTCAATACTTTAGATAAAGTATTATTTTCCGATTCTCGCTTCATAAAATTCAAACCATTAAGTAGCGACTTAAACAGTGTCTGTGCGGCTACGTCAAGTGTCTCATCTGAAGCTGAAGATGTTGCCTCGGCAAACTCACTATGCTTATCACCGTAGTTGCCAAAACTGGAATACTCGTTTCGTCCATACATATCAGAACCCCTAATTGTTAGCTAAAATTTTTATTGTAAATTGGTTAATTTATCAATTGCTGACTGCGATTTTTGAGCAACTTTGGCGACCATAGTTGTATAAAGATAATAATCAGACATATTTCTCGTTGCTTTTATAACATCCTTAGTTTCGGCAGTTCGAATAGCTTTATCTACGCTATCTTCATATACTCTCTTTTTGTCCAATAATGCATTAGAAAGCTGATCAAGAGGGTCAAGAGCAAAATCATCTTCCATCCAAGAATCAAATAATTGAAAATCCTGATCCGAATATTCGTCTACATCACTATCGATCAATGATTGGTCTGATTGATACAAATCCACATTGTAATGATTATTTTTCATGATTCTTACCTACTTTCTGATATATAGCTCTATAGGCACCTATAGAGCTATATAGCGCTTGTAACATTAGAAGTTAAGTTTTGCTGCTCCACCAGCTTTTTCCATAATTTGACGATCCGTTGCCATGGTCATATCGTTTCTTTGAACTTTAGACGCACGAGCAAACTCTTTCATTGCATGAGCAGTGTTTTTCTCACTTTCTTGGTTGGTAAAATTTCGAAAAGCATCATGGCCGTTTGTATCAACCGCGCCGGTCACTGCTTGAAGTGTTCTACCAACATTCATACCACCTGAAAAGAAGTTGCTAAGACCTGTAATACCTGAATTTAACATAATATTCCTACCTTTTTTTAGTTAAAATAACATTGTTGTTACATATTTTTAGTGGCTAGCGTAATTATATTTGTTCATTAAAATTTAAAAGTTTAAAAATTTAGATCAATACAATTACGATATTTTTTACGCAAGAACAAATTAATATACGTAAAAACTGGTTATCACTAATAGTTAACTATCAACTATTAATTTTTATAAAAACTTCTACTTCATATAAAAAATTTAGTGAACTATTTCTTTCACTTCATTTCTTAGCTCTATCATATTAGTGAAAACTTGCTCTAGAATATCTGCGGTAGTGCATTCTTTGGGAATTGCAAAGCATAAACGGATGCTGTTAGTCGCCTCGTGAGCAGCTGTCCAAGCTCCCTTCATTTTATCTATTTGGCCATTGAGCGTAAGCATTTGATTCAAAGCTTGAGGACCAAAAGTACCACTGTTAACATTTTCTTGAATACTTGTATGAATAACTACAAGAGCACTATCAAGTGGGCATTCCAGCCAAATATCAACGTCTTCATTTGTTGTAATGACGCTTGCACCTTCAAACATAGAGATCTCTACACCTGCTCGTCGGCCAAACTCGTTAATTTCCCAATCGATATTGTTCTGCATATTACTTTTCTCTCATATAACCATTTAAATTATTTGTTTACTTAGAGCCACTTAAGGCAAAATATGTATCTTATTAAAAATAAAAGTGGCTTAGAGCATTTATTACATATTACAATCCTTATCTTATAACGTCCTGACATTATCAAATAACCTAATAAATATCCTAAAGTCGGGTATTATTTATTATCAAAAAATCAAAACACAACCTTCTATATAACCTATAAAAACATTGTTTTATCGAACTATGTAACGCTTGCTGTAGAGTTTGTAGCAGGTCGAGGACGAAAGTTCATATGGCAGAAATATAATTTAATTAAGTCGATTGAGTTGGGTTTTATATGCTTTGATATGAACTTTCATTTAGTAGTACTACATATAAACATAAAACATAGCAATTTTTTGTAGTCGCCATCGACTTTAACAATCATTATTTAAAATGATAAAAATGAGTTAGCTTTATGCAAGAAAAAACAGACGATAACAATCGACGAGAAAATGAAACGCACCCTAAAGACATTCAAACAATAATTAAAGAGAATAGTACTTATTTATATAGGTTTATTTGTAAAAAAGTTCGCAATAAACATGATGCTGAAGATATTATGCAATCATCTCTTTTAGAGGCGGTTCGCGTCTATCATAAGTTTAGAGGTGAATCTCATGTTAGAACTTGGTTATGTGGGATCGCATACAATGTAATCAGAAACGAGTTTAAGCGACGAGCTCAAGAGGATGCAATGCTGTGTAGCGAGCCAACGTTTGAGTATGAGGGTCTGGAATCTGACTACCAGAATATGGATGAAGACCCAGCAGATACATTCGAAAGAAACAGACTTCTGCAGGATATTTCAAGGCACTATGATCGAATGACAGACAAGATTCAAGATGTTGTACATTCTCTAATAATAGAAGAAAACAGTTACCAACAGACTGCCGACTTATTCGATATCCCCTTAGGTACAGTAAGATCTAGAATGTCAAAGGCACGGGAAGTCTTTAGAGACAGACGCCAACACTTTTCATAGAATGCCAGTGTTATATTTAATTCTTTTGACTCAATTGAAATACAAAAGGATTTGTAAACTATATCCGCACGCATAATTGAATTATACATATCGTAAACACGCAAACCTCAACAAAATTTATCTAAAAGAGATTAATGATTATTAGTTTACGAGTAGAACAGCCAGCTTTCACGTCATATTTATTGAACATTTCACATATTTCTAATACTAATATAGTAAAAGGTTACATCTCTCTTTATATCCCTTGAAAATTTTGCTAGTGGGCTGAATTAGTACTAATGTCTTCACATCAATAATATGAGATTTTAATTATGTATTTTACACTGTCAGTATCTAACTTAAGTGATCGGATCTTGAGTATCGCGAAAAAAGAAGCTCATAACCAGGGCAATATTCTAAATGTTGTGGATTCCATGGGCTCTTTGCATATCTTAACTCTTTCTTGTAGTCAGCAAAGCGACTTAGCAAGTGTGATTGGCACTTTGGAAACCGGTGTTAATTCAAAGGTAATCACTGTCGAAGATAGTTCGGGAAAGAAAGTAGATTTTTGGTTAATCGAAGAAGAACAACCAGCGTTCTTCAACAGATATACACTGTCATTAGCTGTTTGATATATCCTACATATATACTCCTACTTTTCATACTAATCTTGTACGATTACCTAATATTAAGTATCGCAAATACTTAATATTAGGAATTTTCAACTCTTATTTCAGACTAATTTCTTATACTTAACATGCTAACAACGTCTTGATATGGCTCTTTAAAATAAAAAGTATTATTTTTTTATTTTAAAACGAGATGGCATTTGCATTATTTAAAAACTCAAAAACCATTTCAACTAGAAGTTCGGAAATTCTTAAGACCAATAAAAGATATATTATATTTTTTATATCAAATCGACCGTATCAAATAAATCAAAATAACTTTTAAAAAAAACAGAATTATTTGTTCTATTTTACTACTCACCTATACATTGCATCGATAGGCACTACTTATTAGATGCTCATGTAATATTTTTATGCATTTCTAATATTGAACTACGGAGATTACACAATATGAAACAGCCTGTGCCACTAGCAACATCAAACCTACCAATCATACCTTCTTTTTCAATGAATGATGGTAGTACAACTAAGACTACCACTACTACAACTACCACTACAACTACCACTACTACAGGTGGCCCTATTTCATTCGGTGGTGGCGATAGCTCTCAGGTAGCTAATTCACCTAAACAAAACCCGCAATTACAAAATGATAAAGCTACTTTAAATGCATTAGATACATTACAAAAGCCGGATAATTACAAAGCCTTACTTGGCTTTAGCGGCGAAGACGGTAAAAACGGAGTAGCGACAACTACCGGTTTATATAAAATGGCTCTAAATGGAACGCCTGAGCAACAAAAAGCAGCAAAACAAATGTTAAAAGATCCTGAAGCTCTTAAACAAATGGAGAATGGAAATTCAGGTGTTCAAACAATGAATGATGGACGTTTCGTAATGAGTGAACTGCAAAAGGCTTCTAAAGCTAAGAAAGCAGACATTGCTAAGCAAGAGGCTCCTCAGCAAACACAGCCTCAGCAGCAACCTCAGCAAGCGAAAAGTTCAGGCAGCAATAACATGATGATGATGTTATTACTTAACATTATTAAACTGTTATTAGAAATGTTGCTAGGAAAAAATGATAAAGCATCAGAAAGTGCACAGGCCCCAGCGCAAACTCAAGCACCGGCTGCCGCACAACCAAATAACGGTGATCTAGCGCCAACGACACAAAATAAGGCTAAATTCGGAGACCACCTTAAAAATAACTTTGACAAGTTTGCAGATAAAAATGGTCATATAACGCCTGAAACTTTACAAAAAATGGCAACTGAAGGCTCAGGTGAAGACAAAAAAGCCGCTCAATTCTTTTTAGCTAACCCAGATGCTTTAAGGGAAATGGATAATGCCCACCCTGGAGTAAAACCAGGTAGTGCAGCATTTGATGATGGCAAAATTAATAAAAATGATGCGACTATGTTTGCAGATAAATATGCAGGCGCTATGGCTAATCAAGCAAGAGAAGCTGTGGACAAAAACTTTGGTACTGCAGGCAATTCCAGCCCAACAGCTGTCTCAGATGCTATCAAAGCCGCTATGAAACCTGCAGCACCTAGCCTAGAAAAGACTGCGGATATGGCTACACATTTAAGCGATAACTTCGATAAATTTAAAGGTAAGGATGGTTTTGTTACTCCAGAGAGTTTACAGAAAGTAGCGACAGAAGGGACTGGAAAGGATAAAGAAGTTGCTCAGTTTTTCTTAAAGAACCCTCAGGAACTTAGCAAAATGGACAACGCTAAGGTAACTGGTATGCATAGCGCTTACAACGATGCAAAAATAGACTCAACGGATGCAAAAATGTATGCGGATAAAGCTGTAGGTGCAGCTAAACAAGAGAAAACCAGCATGGCAGACGGCCTTGTTAAAAACTTTGACGCACTCAGTGGCGGTAAGAAATTTATCAGTAAAGAAAGCTTAATGGATGCTGCAGCTAACGGCTCAGACGAAGTTAAAAAGATCGCGGAATACTACCTAGGTAAGCCTGGAGAGCTAAGTAAAATGGATAATGCTAAAGTGACAGGCATGAGCAGTGTTTACAATGATGGTCTAATTGACAAAGCTGATGCACAAAAGTACAGAGATTCAGTAGCAGCCTAATTAGCAGTTATTGTTTAAAATGTATATATTGTCCCCTCGCTTCGAGGTGGACAATATATTTTACCCGCGCAAATTTTTACTATATTTATATCGTTGGTTAACTGAAAAGCATTAACGTGTAGCAATATCGCTCATAACGTTCACTTCTCGACCATCTTGCAAACGCTCTGCGCCGCGAATGACAACGCGATCTCCCGCTTTTAACGCACCAGACACTGAAATATTTTGATCGTTTCCTGTCCCCAGAACAACACTGATTTTTTCAGCAACATCTTTTTCATTGACACGATAAACAAATACCGTATCGTTACGCAAAACTAAGGCATCACGTGGAATAGTAACAGCAGAAACACTAGGCCCGTTGTTTAAAGATAAGCTTACTGCATCGCCAATAACCCATTCTCCATCCAAGTGAACACGCACTTCTAGCATACGAGATATTGGATCACCTACAGGAATAACACTACGAATTGTCGAATTAAAATATTTATCTTGTGCTTTAATTTTGATTTTTGAATTGGGTGTAATAAAACGGCTAACATCTACCGGGGCTCTGGCACTTATTTCAAGGGCACGGGTATTAACCAAACGTACAAGTTCTTCTCCTAACCCCACATATTCTCCCGGCTGTTGAAAACGTTCTACCACCACCCCATCGAAAGGGGCAATAATATTAGAGCGGTCAAGAAGATATTGCGTTTGCTCTTGTTGAACTTTTGCAAGCGCAATTTCTTGTTGCAACACGTCCCTTTGACTGGTTAATTCATCAATTCTAAACTCTGCTGTACTACTTGTTTGGGCGAGGCTTAACGTTCTATCTAATTGCTTTTGTGCAAAACCCAAGCGAGACTCTAAACGTGCTAATTCAGCCTTATCTCGACGTAGTTGCAGCTGTAACTGATGCTCATTAACCCGGGCGACGGTATCGCCTTTTTTTAGGATATCACCAACTTCAGCCACGAAGTGGAGAACACCTGTCACTTCGGAGGCGATATTGGAATCTTCTCGGCTGATAACAGAGCCGGGCACCCATACTTGTGGTGAGACTTGCGTAGTTTTTGCCAGCGCAATTTCTACCACCGCAGGTGATGACGAAGGTTGAGCAAAAGAAATATTACTGACCATAAATGCAGCAGTTCCAATCGAAAGTGCTATATTTAAGGCCGGAACCTTCGGTTGTATATATTGTTTTATAGCGTTTATCATTTTAACAATCACGATCAATTCCTGTTATCCATTAATAGGCAGCATATTTTGGTGATCAAGCCACCACTTCCAGTTTTCTCTTTTCTATCGTTGGATCTTTCGGGTCACCACTGGAAATTAATTTTGGGGATGACTCACCCATTCGTAAAAAGCAAGGAAGTAAAACTAATGTAAATATGGTGCTTATACTCATTCCACCGACAATTACGGCAGCTAGGCCTCGATAAATAACACTGCCTTCGCCGGGCATAATAAGTAAAGGGAGCATACCGAAAATACTGGTCAGAGTACTCATAAAGATAGGGCGTAAACGCAGGCGCAGAGCCTGCTCCACAGCATGGTGCCTGCTAACACCTTCACGCTCAGCACTACGCGTTTGATGTACCAATAAAATGGCATTATTAACAACCAGCCCGAGAAGAATAATAAAACCTATCATGGTCAACAAATCGAGAGGTTGAAAGCTAATCAAGTTAAGTAATTGAAGAGCAATGACGCCACCGACTGTTGCTAATGGCATCGCAAGTATCACCAGCAAACTATCTTTCAGAGAACGAAAGAGTGCACTCATCAGCAAGAATAAAATACCGAGTGCAACAAAGAAGTTCTCAGACATGGTCGCCAGAGCTTTTTTCAAACTATCTGCGCTACCACCGTAATGAATATTCCCATCTTCAGGTAAGGCCGCCACAATTTTAGGCGCGACCTCTGTTTTTATAATATTGAGTGCTCTTTCTAAGGACATATTTTCAGGTGGAGAAACAATCAAGGTGGTGGTACGACGACGATCAACACGATTAATACGGTCCGGCCCTACAGTGCGCGTCACATCAACTAACTCATTTAAGGGCACAACACTGCCATTGGCCGTAGCAATTGGTGTAGTACCTAAAGCTTCAGGATTAGGCCATTTCTTCGCTTTTAAAATAATATCTAATCGTCTAACACCATCGAAGTATTCACCCACATACATGCCGTTACCCATAGTGCGGACAACACTAGCTATTTCACGACGGCTCCATCCCTTTTCTTGAATGCTGCGATCGTTAGGTAGCAAGCGCAGCTCGGGCTCAGCTTGCTGTAGGCTGGGTTCAGGCCGTACCTGAGCTTCTGGTAAAGCTTCATTTAACCACCCCATCGCATCTCGGGCTAAAGAGCGCACAGCTTCTGTATCGCGACTTTGAATATGAATCGGAATTGAGCGGTCACCCCCAAAGCGACCAAATAAATTCCCCTGAGCACTAAAGGCTCTGACATCTGGAATATCAGCGGTAATTTCTTCTTTAATTACTTTTTCTAACATCCCTACTTTGGACTGATCTTTTACTCTTGCCCCCATGCTTCCGCCGGTGCCACCAGGCCAGACAAAAATATAGTAATTTTTTAGTGCAGGTTCCTTCACACCGTCCATATACGGCTGCATGCGCTCTTCTATTTTTGCGATAACATCTTTTTCAATAACATCAATATTGGTAGCCGGTGGGTATTGAAAGAAAGTATCTACCGCATCACGTTTTACCGGCGGCAAATAATCAAGCTCTGGGAGCAATAGGTACGTCAATAAGGCTGGGACTGCCATTAATCCCCCAATTAATGCCCAGCGCTTACGTGCGGTACTCGTTAAAGCCATAACTAGCGAAGTGATCTTATGCCATGTGGCTTCATGATGATCTTTTAACTTAGCTTCTTTAAGCCACTGCTTTGATGCCAAAGGCACCACTGCCACAGCCACAATTAAAGAGATAACAACAGCAATAGCAATGGTGAGTGCTAGATCCCCGAAGAGTTGTCCTTCGATGTCTTTTAAAAATACTACCGGAACAAAAATCGCCACAGTGGTGGCAGTAGAAGCAAGTAAAGCTCCCCACACTTGATTAGCGCCTTTAAGTGCCGCATCCATGGGTTGCTCGCCCTTTTCCCTTAAACGCACGACATTTTCAAGTACCACAATCGCTGCGTCCAATACCATACCCACAGCAAAGGCAAGGCCAGCCAGAGAGATCACATTCAACGTGCGCCCAACAAAACTCAGAACGATAAAAGTTCCAAGTAGAGAAATCGGAATCGCCATGGCAACAATCAAGGTTGCACGGAAACGTCGTAAGAACCACCATAAGACGCCGACTGCAAGAAAGACTCCGGCAAATAAATTACCTGTAACAAGGTTGATGGCGCGATAAATAAACACTGAAGCGTCGAAGGACTGTTGCATATCAAGTCCCTTAGGCGCGAGCACGTCTTCTCTGATTCTCTCTACTTCAGCTTTGACTCGCGTTAAGGTTTCAAGAACATTAGCACCGCTCTGTCTGTCAATTCTAATACCGATGGCAGGGTTGCCATTTTGTCGGCCGAGGCTATTACGTTCGATATGCTTAACTTCAACATCGGCAATATCCCCTAACAAAATAGGACGACCATCTCGCCAGTCAAGCACCATAGCACTTAGCTGTTCGGGGGTAAATCGCCCCGCAAAGCGCACCATGTAGCGACGGCGTTCGACATTAACAAAGCCTGCTGAAATATCTTCCGACTGCCCCAAAGAAGCGGCAACCGAAGGAATGGAAATGTTAAGCTGAGCAGCTCTTTGGGGATCAAATTCAATTACTAACTCCTGTGCACCAGCATCGTTACCACCGCCAACACTGACTCTAGAAACTCCTGATATGGCTTCGATTCGTGGCCGGATGACATTTTCAGCAAAGGGTACATAATCTTCAATTGACTGATCATTGCCTGGTAAAACTTGTAGAAAAAACCATGTCAGTGCAGGAGTACCGCCACCTCCGCCACCTAAAGATACGGTAGGAGGATTAGCATCCCTTGGTAATGGCGGTAGTCTATTCATTCGACTAATAACACTGAGCATGGCCTCCTGCATGTCGGTATTAATATCGAACTGGAGATTTATCCAAGCAAATCCACTATTGGCATTTGCGGACATTTCTTTTACACCCGGCAGACCTTGCAGCACGTCTTCAATAGGCTCGACAATCTCTGACTCTACTTCTTTGGGAGAGGCGCCACGCCAACCAGTTTGAATCGATATCTGAGGATTCTCGATATCAGGAAATAACTGAATAGGTAATTTACTTAGGCTGAATACCCCGAAAAATAATAGAATGGCAACCCCTACAGCGGCTGCGGCAGGATTTTTTAACGCACTTGCAGTCAAGCTCATTGGGCTCAACCCTCCACTACAAGGAAGTTAACTAGAAATTATTTCATAACAATAACACTCAAAAATATGAAATAACGTCGAATAAGATTTGATGGAGCTGAATCACAGCTGGAAAAATTATTTTCACTTATATCTATGTTGTTCGTATGACAAAATAGAATGATGAAGTTCCATTAAAGGGCCTTTATTCATTATTAATGGGCAAAGATTAGAATCTTTATCTAAAGGGCACCAATGATTCAGCTCTGGAAGTATAGACTTTAGCAAAGTACAAGAGATCCAATCGCAAATATACGATTAGTGGATAAGGAGATGCGTTAAAGCGTCGATGAAAGGAATGACCTGCCGATTCTTATAGCGTTTATTCTACTTTATTGCGTTTTAATTGCTTCTAATCTATAAGCGAGATAACCAGGCTATTAATCCTCAGCCTGGAAAATGCCAACCAAATTAAGAGCATTTGAACCAACACTTAGATTCCGCTAGAAGTCCATCTCTAACTTTTTAGATTTCTGTTAGCCCTACAAAAAATGTTTTACTTTATCTTTAAATGTTCGACTCATCTTTAAGCGCGCACCACACTCCAGCATCAAGTAGTATTCACCATTCATATGGGAACAAACCTGCTTTACCTGATTTAAATTGACAATAGTTGAACGGTGGACACGCTGAAATACGTCTGGGTCTAATTGAGCTTCAAGTTGTTTCATGGTGATACGCATAATATGTATGTTATCGCCAACATGAACACACATATAATCGCCGGCAGCGTCGATCCAATTAATATCCTGAGTTTTTACGATGGTGACATTACTGCCATCTTTAATAGATATTTTATCTGAATATTGTTGTTTTGGCTCGCTGTGCTCATTTAACAGATCATCTACATTACCAGGCTTTTTACCGGTTATATCGCCAATAAGGTCGAGCAATTTTTCTTTATCCGATAAAGCGCCTTTTTCCTGTTGTTTTGCGCGAGCTTTTTCAACTGCCTGTTGTAAACGTTCTTCCTCAACCGGTTTTAAAATATAGTCGACGGCATGCACATTAAAAGCGTCAACAGCGTACTGGTCGAATGCGGTCACAAACACCACCATAGGCATATCGTCGCCCTGCATACCTTTAACCACATCGAAGCCATCGAGACCAGGCATTTGAATATCCAAAAACATCAGCTTTGGTTGTTTTTCGATAATCATATCCAAAGCATCCCGACCATTAGAACATTCACCAACAATAGTAATATCGTCAAATTCTTGTAAGCGAATTTTTAACCCTCTTCTTGCAAGAGACTCGTCGTCAACAATTATAGTGGTAATGGGTTCTTTCACTTAGCGGCCTCCGGCACGTGGGTTTCATATGGAATACGTATACTAATCTTTAAACCATTTGGCTTAATATTACTAAACTGACAGGCGTGATCAGCAGCGTATATTTCTGCAAGTCTCTCTTTAAAGTTGCATAAGCCAACACCTTTAAATGCGGGTAATTTGTTATCGACCATTTCAATACCAGGGCCATCATCGGCAACTTCAATCAACAACTCTCCAGCAAATACTTTTGCAACCAAAGAAATAGTACCGCCGCTTTCGTTTTTGGAAACGGCATATTTTATTGAGTTCTCCACTAATGGCTGCAAAAGCATGCTGGGAATCAACCCCGCGCGCGCCTTATCATCGACATCAAAGTTAAGCCTCAGGCGCTCCTCAAAACGGACCTTTTCAATATTTAGATACAGTTCAAGAGCAACAATTTCCTGAGCAAGTGTCACTTTTTGCATCGGGTCATTTTCTAAGGAGTAACGCAAAAACTTTGACAGCTCTGTGACCATAGTATTGGCCACCCTGGTCTGACTCTCAAGAATTAAGGTAGAAATTGCGTTGAGTGTATTAAAAAGAAAATGTGGATTAAGTTGGTAGCGAAGCATCTTCAGTTGAGCTTGATGGGCCATCGCCGTTGCTTTTAAAGTGCGTCGTCTCTCTTCTTGTAACATTTGGTAGTACTTAATACCGAAATATAACGCCGCCCAGCTTAATAAAATAAAAAAGGAGTAGGTATACCAGGCAATATACTCCGATATCACATCAACATGCTCTGGCTGACCAACGCCTTCCCGAAAAGCAATCATCTTGATATAAGCCCAGAGCCCTGTAGCAACAGCAACAACAAGCAGGGAATATAAGCTTCTTGCAATTGGAGCCATATTCCAAAAACGACGATAACAGGCCCGCATCACCAAGCTGAGTATGAGACCAAAAACGGTGGCAAAAGCTGCATAAAACACTTGAAACATTAGGTTCTTTTGCCATAAGAAAGCACTTAGTGAAACGAAAAAACCGTAACCCAACCAGCCGAAAAGGTTAAGTGCCCAAAATTGGTAGGCCCGCTCGGACATGAGCTTCTGCGTCAATGTTTTCAACATATGCATTAAGCTATAAATCTAATGTGATTTGGTGAAGTTTTAGCCATAGTATCTTGTGAAAGCTACCATCATTGTATCGACACAACACACGTTGTTGAGTCCTCTAAATTTAATATCAATAGTATATGGCATCTCGTGGTAGATAGGTGAGGCATTATCGCACCACATCAACGGTTTACCTTGTTTCTAACGCTAAGCTACCGGACTGGCCAACACACTCAACTCACGATGTTGAAACATAAGCGAGAGATCTTTTCTTCATTGTCTTTCGTATGGAATTGAAGATAAGCAGAAGCAAAGCTAGCCAAATGAATATGAAGGTTAACAATCTCTCAATTCTGAGGGTTTCATCGTAAACCATGACTGCTAGTAGAAAGATGCTAGTGGGAACAATGTACTGAAAAAAGCCCATTGAGGTTAAGCTGATTCGGTTGGCCGCCGCAGCGAAGAATATCAGAGGCACCGCCGTCACAGGCCCAGCCATTAAAATCAAGACACTATGCTGCCAACTAAAACTAGTGAAATCTAGGCTTGGACTATCACTAAATATTAAATAAGCCAGAGCAAAAGGAAAAAGTAAGCCGGTTTCAACGGTCAAACCGGTCAAACTATCAAGACCCAGTTTTTTTCGCACCAAACCATAGGATGCGAAAGAAAATGCAAGAATAAGCGCCACAAGGGGCAAGCTACCAAAAGTAAATAACTCTAACACTACCGCAAACAAGCACAGTCCTGCAGCACACTTACTGAGAAAGTCTAACTTTTCCCTTAAAAAAAGCATGCCAAATAAAATACTAAACAAAGGATTTATAAAGTATCCGAGACTAGCACTGAGCAGTAAATTGTTGTGTACGGACCAAATAAAAATACCCCAATTGATCGCAATTAATATGGTGGATAGCGCTAGCCCTACTAGTATTCTTGAATTACCCCATATGCCCTTAAAACGATTATATCGTTTGAATAAAAAGACGATTGCTACTAGAAATAACGTTGCCCCTAAAACTCTGTGCGCTAGGATCTCAGTAGCTGAAATAAAACTTAGCGCTTTAAAATAGACAGGCGAAAGAGCCCACAAAATGTAAGCAGAAATAGCCAATAAAACTCCTTGAAAAGGCGGACTTAAAAAACTCAAAACGACTTACCATGTATATAATGTTTGAATAGGATGTGACCAACACCAGCGTGATCAATAAAGCTTAATAACACTTCGAATATGCCTTTCAACGGTTTGTGTATTCATACTGACGCAAGCATATTGCAATATCATTTATTATGCTTTTTTATAACGATATGATGTGTTTATACCAATGAATGCAACAGAATACTCACATTTAACATAGATTGGTATCTTCACGCTATATTCATACTCGATGAAATAGCATTAGCTGCCAAAAATTATGTAAAACTTCACCCTAACGTATATTGTCTAAAAACGTTTGCATATTTGCATAAGATAAACGAAAGAGAACGAGCTAAGCGAGGAATGCAGTGATAGGCCAGGATTTAAAACGCGATACATTTTTGCAACGACATTCATACGCGATTAAAAGTGCCGGCGGGGTATTAGGTATCGTTATCGCTGTTGTAACAGTGATAACAATAATGTCTGCTATGAAACCTAAACCCACACCAAAAGAAGAAGAAAAGGCAATTATACCCAAGGTAAAAACTATTACCGTATCTCCTGAGACAATGAATATTTCCGTTTCTAGTCAGGGTTCGGTAACACCAGTGCGCCAGATTAATCTCGTCTCTGAAGTTAGCGGTCGTGTCGTGAGCGTTGCCGACGCTTATGCACCAGGAGGTTTTTTTACCAAGGATCAAGCTATTGTCACTATCGATAGCCGGGATTATGAGTTTGCCTTGCATCAAGCCGAATCAGACCTGGCCAAAGCAAAAGAGTTGCATGCAATGGAAAAGGGACGGGCTAGACAAGCTAGAGGGGAATGGCGCGATGTAGGCAACAAAGAGGCTAACGATCTGTTCTTACGCAAACCTCAATTAGCCTCGGCTAAGGCTGCTGTAGATGCCGCCGAGGCCAATCGTGATCGTGCTCGTCTAAACATCGCGCGCACTCGAATTAGCGCGCCGTTTAACGGCAGAATTAATACTAAGGGCGTCGACGTTGGCCAGTATGTCGCTCAAGGTACAGTCATTGCCGAAGTCTACAGCACTGAGGCTGTGCAGGTGCGCTTGCCTTTAACAGACAAACAAGTCGCCAAAGTCAACCTCCCTCTAACAGCGAGCAATTCCGAGCAGACGCAACCGGAGGTTATTTTAACTACCGTATATGGCGGTAAAAAGTATTCTTGGCAAGGCAAGATTGTAAGAACTGAAGGCAGCTTCGATGTTAGAAGCCGTACAATTTTCGCAGTTGCCGAGGTACGCAATCCTTTCGAGCATAATCCCAACGAGTTTAAGCCCCCTTTGTCAGTGGGGATGTATGTATCGGCAGAAATTATTGGCCATCAATTAGAGAATGTTGTCACACTGCCGCGAAAAGTTTTGCACAAGAAAAATCAGGTAATAGTGGTTGGCTCGGATAACCGTATTTCTTTCAAAACAGTAGATTTACTGCAAAGTGAAGGAGATAACGTACTTGTCGGTGGGTTAGAAAATGGTGAAAAAGTAATGTCTACTCGTGTGCCATATGCCGTTGCCGACCTAGAAGTCGAACCTGCTAACGACGATGCTGAAGAAGCTATTGCTAAGGCGAACGAGGGCTAATCAAGATGAAAGGAACACTAGGCTGGTTTGTTAATAACCCCGTCGCATCAAACCTTATCATGATATTAATCCTGGTGGGTGGTTGCGCCAGTATGTTCTCCTTGAATAAGGAGTTGTTCCCAATGGTAGAGAGGGACGTTATTGAAATATCAGTCCCCTACCCTGGCGCGGGGCCAAGAGAAGTTGAAGAACAGATCGTTGTCCGCATAGAAGAAGCAATTCAGGATTTAGAAGGTATCAAACGCCTTAAGTCAGAAGCGGGTTTTGGTTTTGGCATGGTTGAAGCCGAAATTGAGACCGACTACGAAATCCAAAAACTCTATAACGATATCAAAACCCGTGTCGATGCTATCTCTACCTTCCCTAGAGATGCCGAGCGTCCTCAAATTAATCGCCAAATCCCCCGCAACCGCTTACTTCGTGTTGCTATTTCTGGAGATGTGGACGAAAGGATCTTAAAAGACTTTGGTCAAACGGTGCGCGATGAGTTGGTAGAGCTTAATAATGTGGATATTGCGACTTTAAATGCCGTGCGCAAAGATGAGGTTTCAATTGAAGTATCAGAGTTCGATCTACGACGTTACAACCTTACTTTTGATGATGTTGTCAGCGCTATTAGAGAATCCTCTCTTAATCTTCCAGCCGGAGTGATTCGCTCACAGCTTGGCGACTTTCAGGTTCAAACTCGTGGTCAGGCATATAACCAAGCAGATTTCGAAAGTATTCCATTGGTGACCAATCCTGACGGCACCAAAATTTTAATCGGCGATGTGGCAACCGTGATCGACGGCTTCGCCGATACTAACGTCTATACACGTTTTGATGGAGAAAAGTCTGTCTTTATCGATATTTTTGGCGCTGCAGACCCAGATGTCATCAAGACTTCCGATGCTGTTAATAATTATGTTGATGAGCTGCAAGCCAATTTACCACCGGGCATAGCCGTTGCCGTATGGTCCGATTTGTCATTTATGTTCGAAGGTAGAATGAACCTGCTGGCCAATAACGCATTCGGCGGCCTACTATTGGTATTTTTCGTATTGATGCTTTTCTTACGTCCAGCATTAGCCATGTGGGTAGCACTAGGTATTGGTACCGCTTATATGGGAGCAATATGGATGCTACCTATGGTTGGCGTCAGTATTAACATGTTATCCATGTTCGCCTTCTTACTGATTCTTGGCATTATCGTAGATGATGCCATTATTGTGGGGGAAAGTATTTATGCGCAGCAGCAAAACGGCATACTAGGGAAAGACTCGGCTTTAAAAGGCTCGCAAAGTGTTTATAAACCTGTTCTTTTTGCCGTTATATCGACTATTGTTGTATTTATACCGATGCTCTTTCTACCTGGGGATGCCTCAAAGTTTTTGTGGTCTATTCCTGCAGTAGTGGTATGTGCTTTGACCTTCTCTCTGATTGAGTCGTTTTGGATTCTGCCTTCGCATTTATCTACCATGAAGCCTGAAAAAACGCCGAAGTGGTTTGTTGCACGTAAGTTTGAGCAGTTGCGCAAACACTTTGCCGACGGCATGGAACACTTTGCTATTAATATTTACCGCCCTTTTATTAGTAAATCTCTAAAATGGTACGCTGTAACACTCGCCGGTTTTTTCATGGCGTTTGTATTCTCAATATCTTTGGTCAGCACGGGTTACGTTAAACAGCAGTTCCAAGCTAACCCTCAAATGGATTGGATTGTGGCAGAGATCACTTTTGCTGAAGGCTATGCCCGAGATGAATTACTTTCAACGGTCCAGGTTGTCGAAGACTCAGTACCACAATTGAAAAAAGATCAACAGTTAGCTGAGCGTGGCTATGGAGATAATTTCATCCTCCATAACCTTACATGGGTTTGGCAAAATCGTGTGTGGATCGTGCTTGAGCTAGCTCACGAGAGCGAACTGAATTTAGATTCAGGCTTTATCGCAGAAAGATGGCGCACTTATATTGGCGATTTGCCAGATGTGGAGAAATTTAAATTAGATTTTACCGCTAACGATAATGGCAGCGATATCACTTTCGATTTGTTTGCTTACGATATTGACACATTAGACAAAGCCTCACAGGAAATCGTCGATATCCTAAAAACTTATCCAGGTGTTGAAAACGCGAGGGACTCACTGCAAACCGCACGAGACGACTTGGATATCAGTCTTAAGCCAAGTGCAAGAACACTAGGAGTCACTCTTGGCTCCGTGGCAAGGCAAGTTCGTCAGGGCTATTTTGGTGAAGAAGTACAACGTATCCCCAGGGTCAATGAAGATGTACGAGTCATGGTTCGCTATCCTTCTGACGAACGCTCAAGGATAGAACGAATTGAAGATATTCGTGTCCGTACCTCTGACCGCCACGAAGTACCTTTTGAGGTTGTGGCCAGTGTAGAATTTGTACCCGGCTACACGACTATTGAAAGAACCGATCGTCGTCGCAGTATACGAGTCACCGCGGATACTGTGGAAGGAGAAGCGAACGCCAATGAAATTCTCCAAGAAATTCTTACTAAGCATAAAAAGAGTTTGGAGCAAAAATATCCTGGACTCAAAATTGGCTTAGGTGGCTCCAGTGTTGATGAGCAGGAATTCATGGCGGCTCTCATTAAAGCCTTCGGACTTTCTTTGCTTATTATTTACATGCTAATGGCCATTGAGTTTAAATCATATTTGAAACCCTTTGGCGTTCTATCTGCCGTGCCTTTCGGTATCATGGGGGCTATTTTCGGCCATTGGATAATGGGCTTCCCTATTGATATCGCTTCATTCTTTGGCATTCTGGCGGCGGCTGGGGTAGTGGTAAATGATAACTTAGTATTTATCGATCGTATCAATCAATTACGAGGCCAAGGAGTTGAAGTAGTGGATGCTCTTGTAAGGGCAGGTGTTGATCGCTTCCGCCCCATCATCCTTACTAGCCTCACAACATTTATCGGACTTGTGCCGATAATGCTAGATGGAAGTATGCAGGCTCGCTTCCTAATACCTATGGTTGTGTCTCTAGCTTTTGGTATCCTGTTTGCTACCACTGTGACGTTAGTATTTGTGCCAGCCCTCTACTTGGCAGGCGCACGAATGAAAACAGGAATTTCCAAACTCATACATGGAAAGTCAGCAAGTCACATAACGAATCCAGTTGAAATGGAAATTAACGCGGATTAACTTTTTGGTGGTTTAGCTATGCATAAGCTAAACCACCAAGAATTCCTTCTTGCCGATCGCTTAGGTTATGAAGATCAGCTCTACCTCTCAAGGGTGTTTAAAGCTTACACTGGTTGTAGCCAAGTGTAGTATCGCAAGAGACATCTAAATAACGATCTAAACTCATAATTTAGGCTAACGGTCGAGGTGCTCGTTTAGCCAATTTTCGATCTGGGATTTTATCATTGCGCCGGATCGGCGCGCCACTTCCTCACCATTTTGAAAAATCATTAATGTCGGCGTAGCCTTGATGTTTAGCTTGTCAGCCGTTTGCTCGAACTCTTCCATATTCGCCATGGCCAGCGAGAAGCGTGTAGGATCGGCTTGAACGATAGTGTTTAATGCAGACCCCACCATCTTGCATGGACCACACCATGGCGCCCATACATCAACCAACAAAGGTTGGTCAGCACTCTTGAGTAAGCCATCAAAACTTTCGTCTGTTACGTCAATTTTGCTCATATCATTCACCCTCGCTTAGACGTGCTTACCTTCCTGCCAACCGTCAACAGCTCTTTTGGTAACAGTTTTAGGATGCTCTTCAAGCTGTGTTGCCATAGTGTCATTCCATCGATTCAGATAGCCAAACAAGGCTATGCTGGCGACGATTTCAACTATTTGGCCATCATCAAAGTGTTTGCTCAGCTCACTAAAATCCTCGACACTTGCCTCGTTTGGCAAGGTACCGGCCTTAATGGCCAGAGCGATAGCCGCCCGCTCTCCAGGAGAAAATAAATCGCTGCTTTCAAACTCCCAGATAGCAGCAATTTTTGCATCAGAGGCCTGGTATATGCTGGATAAATTAGCCATATGGGACTGACAATAGCGGCAACCTGAAGCCATGCTCGAAGCCAGACTAACTAACATTTTCAGCTCTTCACTTACGCTACCCTCATAGAGCACTGCTTGGTTAAGTGACATAAAGGCTTTGACGATATTGGGACGGCGAGCCATAGTACGGATACTGTTAGGAACAAATCCACGCGTATTTTTATAATGGGAAAAGCGTTCTAGGATCTGCTGATCGCCGATTTCTTCGTTTTCCAAAGGTCTCAAGTGAGGCATAACTCAATCTCCGCAAATAGTGTTGCCTGATACTATAGAAGGAGATGTAAATCAGGTCTGTCCCTTTAAATGAGTACAAAAACTGATGGCAATCCTTACTAATCACAGTTTTCTTTGCATTTGACAGGAGTACGTTGGTGAAAGGCATATCTGACATCGGCTTAGGTCGCGTGATTGAAACATTGGGCAATGCAATGTTTAGCAACGAGTTTTTGTTGTTTTTGAATAGCATCGTGGCGGTAGAACATTTTTCACTGGTTCAACTGGATAGCAATGAAGCCAGGTTTATTACCTCTGCTAATGGCAGTGGTATTAGCATTTCCAAACTATTACAAAAGCTCTACCTCACCCGCTACTTCAAAATGGATCCGAATATTAAATTGCACACTAGCGCAGAAAAAAATCATCAAGTACTAGTACGCAGATTGCAGCCAGGAGATATCAAAGATGCCAATTATCAACGTTTCTTTGGCTCGGATATTCATATCGTAGACCGTATTTCATTGCTCAAGCATGGCGACAAAGGACTTTACTGTTTAAACCTATACCGTTTTACAGAATCCTTTTTAAAAGCAGATATCGAAGCTTTAACAGAGGCTTCAGATATTCTAATGAGTTGCGTCGTAAAACACTCCCGACTAGCAGGAGGACTATCTGACTTCCTGACACGCGAAGCTCAACTTGATGATCTGGAGCAGAGAATTCGAGCCCTTAGCAGTAAGATTACGCAGAGAGAAATGGCTGTATGTGCCCGCATTTTATTAGGGCTATCAGGCAGTGGGATTGCCCTGGACTTAGGCATTAAAGAAACGAGTGTGCAAACCTATCGTAAACGCGCCTATGCTAAATTAAACATCTCCAGCCAAAATGAGCTGTTTGGTTTATGCCTAAAAAACGAATAACCAGAGGAGAGCGGCAAAAATGCCGCTATTTGCTGAAGCTTTTACCAGAGTTAAAGTCCACAATATTACCGCCAAGCTTCTGACGAGCAGTGAGGATCTTAGCGACTTGTTGATCAGACAACAGCTTAAAGAATGGCCCTAGGCGCTCTATGGCATTGTCAACCTGGGGAGCAATGGCCAATTGATTACCTGCCTCAATTTGGTCGAGCAAATGATCAATAGATAATGACTTCTTGGCTTCATCATCCAGCTGCTTGCGATAATCTTCCAAACTAAGTTGATAAATTTGGCTTGCCCCTACTTCTGAAGCACGTTGCAAGGCTTCATTAGCCATGCCAATAAGCGTACCTGCATCTATGTCATCCACAAGAACCGAGCTAACACCAGTGGATACTGTGATTTTGATGCGTTTACCATCCAACTTGGCCTTTAATGACTCTATGGTATGGCAAATACGATTTGCCATATCCACGGCACTTTCAGCATAGGACATGGGCATCGATACGATATAGCGCGCAATACCTACGCGGGAAATACTGTCTTCTTTACGAAAAGCATCTTCCAGGACTTTTGCCACCCGCTTAACCACTTTCTCAGTACCCTCTCTGCCAATACGAACAAATAGGTCTTTATAGTTATCCACCTCTAAAGAGATAAGGGTAAGGTTAGACTCATGACGAGCAGCAAAGGAAATTTCCTTCTCTAGCTGCATTTTCAAGCCTCTTCCGTTGAGTAAGCCGGTGAGGTTATCAATGGTCGCATTCTGCTTCAAAGAGCGATTTTGTTCGTGCAGCTTGGCGTAGGAACGAGCACGGGCTTTAATATCAGTACCATTAAAAGGCTTAGTGACAAAGTCAGTGGCTCCCAATGAGAACGCTTTTTGTTTAGCCGACTCAGGATTACCGGCGCCAGTAGCAACAATAATAGGCAATTCGCGCAGATTTTCATCGGTATGAGAGCGCACCGCTTCAAGCAATTCAAAGCCGTCCATTTCTGGCATTGCCAGATCGGTAAACACTACATCGATATCTGGGTCGCGCTCCAAGATAGCCAAGCCATCTGCCCCATCGACACCTAAAACTACATCAAAGTCTTCATCAAACATGCGAGTTGCTGCGACTCTTACTACTCGCGAGTCGTCAATCACTAAGACTTTTATTTTGTTTGATTCTCCAGCATACATTGTATCTAACGCCATATTCCGCCATGTTTATAGGGAGTTAGCTGCAATATATGGTATTGAAGAGAGCACCAATGAAGAGTGAAACAAAGGCAATACCCGAGTAACCGCAGCTAAACGATTGGACCTCTGTCGACAGGCCCTAACTGAGAAGTTTACATCTTAGTTGACTAAACACTAGCAAATATACGCGCCAATAGGGCGCGGTTTAACACAAAAGGTAGCCATAAGCCGATAAAAGGTGGAGAGCCGCCCTAAAATATCTATAAAAGGCCAAAAATTAGCTTTTTATAGATATTTCGGACTAAATAAAGAGGATATAGAAGCTCTAGCGCCTGCTACACGTGCCTAGTGAACACCGTCGGTATCCGCAGGAGCACCTTCAGCTTCGGCCTTGGCTTTAGCTTCCATCATGGCTTTGGCAAACACTGCATCAAAATTAATAGGGGGTAACATAAGAGGAGGGAAACCACCACGTGTCGCCATATTATCGATAGCTTCGCGAGCATAAGGAAACAAAATAGAGGGACATGTTGATGACAAGGTATGCTGCAGTTGTGCTTCATCTAAGCCTGCAACTTGAAACAGGCCTGCCTGATGAACTTCCGCTAAAAACGCGACATTATCTTCTTGTTTAACGGTTATTGTTAAATGCAAAACAACTTCAAAATGATTTTCTGCCACCTTACTTACGAGTGTATGCAAATCTTGCGATACCGCTGGCTTAGCCTGGCTGCGGGCCGTGATAGCCATCGGTGATTCAAACGACATATCTTTGATATAAATTCGTTGTAAAGCAAATTGCCCTTTCACAGGCTCCGCGGCTTGTTCTTCTGGTTTAGCTTGAGTTTCTTCAGTCATACAATATCTGCCTAAGCAAGGTGGTTTTAAGTATTGCCGTTAAGTGGGGGTAAATAGACCAGATTTCAACGCTAATCAGATGCCAATATTTGATCTAACTGGCCGGAGGCCTCCAGTTGCATAAGCTCCATACAACCACCGATGTGCTGCTCGTTTATCCAGATTTGAGGCACAGTTCTCTGTCCACTCATACGCATTACTTCACTGCGCAACTCGATGTTGTTATCTACAGGGATTTCCTCAAAAGCAAGGTTTTTCTTGCTGAGCAGCGCTTTCGCACGCACGCAGTAGCCGCAGTACTGTGTAGTATAAATACGAATAGAATTCATTAGGGTATATTCCTTAGCTCTTTATCACTGGCAGATTCTGGGCTTGCCATTCCGACATACCACCTTGCAAACGGTTGACATTAAATCCGTTCTCTTTCAATAAACGGCCTGAAGCGCCTGCGTGCTGCCCCATTTTATCGACAACAATAATGGTTTTCTCTTTGTGCTTGTTCAATTCGCCCAGGCGATCCCCCAGTTTCAAATGGGGAATATTAAGCGCATTCACGATATGCCCAGTTTTAAACTCTTTTGTCTCTCGCACATCTACAACCACAGCATTGCCCTGATTAACCAATGTGGTCAACTGGTGGAAGCTGAGCGAATCGCCACCGCGCTTACCCTCAACAACAATTAATCCGCTTACTAAAACAGCAAGGATTGTAACTAACAACCATTGCTCGGACATAAATACAATGAAATCCACGTAACAAAAACCTTCTGCAAATAAAAGAGGCAGGAGTATACACGAATGAGCTTTTTTTGGTCATAAGAGCCACTCTAAATAGACGCAAATTTGCAGGATGTTGGGTTCTCTAACTAAACTGAATTATCAGGGTCTGCTCAGTGTGGTTTTTACACCCATACGGAGTGGACATAGGGTTTCGCAGAAAGTCGCTCGAAAATGGCAATATATGTATACATAAATCAAAGGGAATTTACTAGAAGATCGTCCAAACTAGAACATGACGCAAGGTGGTGGTGTTCTTGAGGCTCAATTTTGGCAAATCCATTGGTATTCGATTTCTGCGGACAGTTTTCGGCTGCTACCTAGTGGTGACAGTCATGGTGACATCATGGCAACTTTATGTGGAATACAACTCTATCGAAAAAGAGCTTATGGTAAAGCTCGAGGGTGTCGCAAATTCTTTTAAAGATGGCATTGGTAAAGCATTATGGAATATCGACAACGACTCAATAGCCTTTATTTTAGCGGGAATCAAAAAGATAGAGATCATATCGGGCGCGAAGGTCACCAACCTACAAAATGACCTACAAGGCGCAGTAGGTGTTTATGTTAACAATGACGGAGAATACTTAAATAGTAATACTAATGCAGTCGATTCCAACCTCGAAGTCTCCCAGGACAAAGTTATTGTGCGGCCAGAATCAGCTAATAACTACTACGAATATACCTTGGCAATTTTCTTTGAAGAATCTACAGGAGCACCAGAATTAATAGGATTTATGAGCCTATATTCCAACCAGGCTGCTGTATTTCAGCGATTTAAGAAAAGCTTCGTTATTATTATATCAATTGCTCTGATTAAAACATTCGCTCTCTGGCTTATATTCCTATACTTTGCCAATAATGTGGTAGCAAAGCCATTAACTGATCTGGCCAATGCAACCGAAGCACTCAGCAAAAGTGATAAACTTCACCGCCAGCCTTACAATATATCGCAACTAAAACTGCTCGCTGATCCTGATAAAAACGATGAAATTTCGACCTTAGCTAAAAGCTTCCTGGGAATGCAAAATTCTATCCTGGAGAAAATCGACAACTTGTATTGTATTAACGAGATGGCGATAAAGCTGTCTCAATCGACTACAACAAAACAAGTCTTTGAATATGTAGAGCGCTACCTCAAAACACTCTTTGGTTGTCAGTTTGCCATTGTCGCAGACAAAAATAATAAAGTATTTTGGAGCTCGTTACCCAAGAGTGAATTACCAGCATTTGCCATAAAACATTCTGCTGACAATGACGATTTACCCGATACTAAGACACATGACCGCAATATCACGTATCAACACCCGTCGGTTGCAGATCAGATTCACTCACTTGTTAAGGAAGAAGTTGCAACACTAGTGCTGCCAATTTTGGCGGCCGGCTTTGAAGGTAAACAAATACGTTTCTTTGGCCCTCTAAATATCGATCGGTTAACCGGTGATTTGCAGTTAACCAAGGAAACTAAAAGTGTCTTGCAAGTCGTCTCGGTCATGATCAGCAACACACTTACCAACTTAAATCAGCGCGAAGTGATCGAGCAACAAAACGAACTGTTAGAAGAGCGGGTAGATGAGCGTACCCGCGAGCTGGCCGATGTTAATGCAGAGCTCAAACATTTAGCAGTGCATGACCCATTGACTCAACTTCCCAATCGAACGCTTTTTAACGACCGGCTTGAACAACTCATCCAATTATCAGAGCGAGAAAGCCGATGTTTTGCAGTCGCCAGTATCGACCTCACTAAATTCAAACTTATTAACGACAACTACGGTCACGACGCAGGAGATCTTGTTCTTGTAGAAATCAGTAAACGCTTTGCTGAGGGGCTCAGAGGTACCGATACCTTAGCTCGCATGGGAGGCGATGAATTTGCAGCACTTTTATCTGATACAGACAAACATAGGGCCATCGATACCATCATGCAGCAATTGATCAGCCGTCTGGATAAACCTATTGTTTTGCAAGATGGTAGTCAAATCATGCCTAACGCCAATATCGGTATTGCCTTATACCCTGATCATGCGGTGACAAGTGAACAGCTTTTCAAATTTGCAGATATAGCAATGTACAACGCGAAGCGAAGCGATAAGGGATATAGCATTTTTTGTCCGGATAAAAATTTACAAGAGCAAGAATTCGCAGAACTGATCAATGAATTAGAATTGGCTATTACCAAGCAAGAACTAGTACTGCACTACCAACCCATAGTCGATGTGAAGACCAAAATTTTGAATGGGTTTGAGGCCTTAATCCGATGGGTTCATCCGGTACGAGGAAAAATACCACCCAATATGTTTATTCCCCATGCAGAAAAGAGTCGACATATTGGACCGCTAACACACTGGGTACTGAGCGAAGCCTGCAGACAAAGTGTCAAATTTGAAGCAGAGGGTTTTTCTCTGCCAATTTCAGTGAATCTTTCCCCTCGCGTATTCACAAGTCCCGAACTACCCGATCAACTTTCGGCATTACTGCAACAGCATAAGCTGCCTCCTTCTCGGATAAAACTAGAAATTACCGAAAATGCAGCTATGACTAATCCTAATCAAGCGATGGAGATTATTTCAAAATTCAGTGCCATGGGCTGTCCGATATCCATAGATGACTTCGGCACTGGTCATTCATCTCTTGCCTATCTCACTAGATTGCCACTGAATGAGCTTAAGATCGACAGAAGTTTTTTGGTCTCAGACTCCAATAGCAACCGAGTGGTAGTGGAGACAATCATTGAGCTTGCACATGCGCTAGATTTAAAGGTAGTGGCCGAAGGTATAGAAACCGAAGATACCTATGAATTACTCAAACAAAGAGGCTGTGACTATGCTCAGGGATACTACTTCGGACGACCAATCGATGCACAAAGAGCCATGAAATTACTAAAAAGTACTGGCGATAATAACTCCCTCTTACTCCCACCAACCAATCAGACCTGACCCTTACTAAAATGTTGTGTAATGCTGATAAGCATAAATTTATCGCGTCCACATTGCTGCAAAGCAACTAAAACGCGTAAAATAAGGCTTGGCAGCTAATTAAACATATATATTGTATGATTAATATTTTAATATAGCCCGAGTCTATTTGCCCTTTTCAAGTAGTTACTACGCAAAGTAAATACACACTGTATTAAAACTAACTGGATCTCTCTGTTATGACTGATGTAAAAAGACCTGTAGCACTCATCATTATCGACGGCTTTGGTTACTCCGAAAACAACAAGCACAATGCAATTGCCGGCGCCAAAGCCCCTACGTGGCAAAACATATGGGAAAATGCACCAGTTACCACTATTGGCACCTCAGGGGCTCATGTGGGTTTGCCAGATGGACAGATGGGCAATTCGGAAGTGGGGCATATGACCTTGGGGGCCGGACGAGTGGTCTACCAAAATTTTACTCGTATCAATAAGTCTATAGCTGATGGTGACTTTTTTGAAAACTCGGCTTATTGCAAAGCCGTAGATGCTGCCATAGAAAAAGATAAGGCCGTACATATCATGGGGCTGCTATCACCGGGTGGTGTGCACAGCCACGAAGATCATATTATTGCGATGATGGAATTGGCAGTAAAACGCGGCGCCAAAAAAGTGTATTTGCACGCATTTCTAGATGGTCGCGACTGCCCGCCTCGCAGTGCCAAAGCCCCATTGCAAAGAGCTGAAGAGGCTTTCGCTAGCTTAGGCAGCGGTCAGATTGCCAGCATCTGCGGTCGTTTCTTCGCTCTTGACCGCGATAACAGATGGGAAAGGGTTCAAGCCTGCTACGAACTCCTAACCGAAGCAAAAGCCGAATATAGCTCTGCTTCCGTGTTGGAAGCGTTAGAGGCAGCTTATGAAAGAGATGAAAACGATGAATTTGTAAGCCCAACCGCTATTGCTGATCCTCAAGGGAAAGGTATTACCATGGAAGACGGCGACTCTGTAATTTTTATGAACTTCCGTCCCGATAGAGCTAGGCAAATTACCAATACTTTCGTCGACGACAATTTTGATGGCTTCGTTCGAGCAAAGCGACCCGCTCTTAGCGATTTTGTTATGACCACTGAATACTCAGCAGATATTGATACCAGCTGTGCCTATCCTCCTATCGATATCGTCAATTCTTTTGGTGAAGTGCTTGCCAACAATAAACGCCAGCAACTACGCATCGCTGAAACAGAGAAATATGCCCACGTCACCTTCTTTTTCAGCGGCGGCCAAGAAACAGAATATGAGGGTGAAGAACGTATTCTCGTTCCTTCTCCAAAAGTAGAAACCTATGACCTCAAACCAGAAATGAGCGCATATGAAGTGACGGATAAATTGGTTGCAGCAATAGAGTCTGAAAAATATGATGCCATTATTTGTAACTACGCCAATTGCGACCAAGTGGGTCATACCGGCAACTACGAAGCTGCAGTCAAAGCCGTTGAAACCGTAGACGAATGTCTCGCAAAAGTATTTGCGGCGTTGAAAAAGGTAGGGGGCGAAGCGCTAGTGACAGCGGATCACGGCAATGTTGAAGAAATGTTCGATGAGGCATCTGGACAAGTGCACACCCAGCACACCACCTTGCCTGTGCCCCTAGCTTACGTTGGCGACAAAAACATAAGTCTGAGCGAAGGCGGCAGTCTGGCAGATATTGCTCCGACCATGCTTGATATGATGCAAGTCGAACAACCAGCAGATATGACAGGCAGAAGCCTTCTGATCGAGAAATAAGCAGAAAACACTCTAACGAAAACAGAGAAGCTTGTTCACACTAGCAATACGTAGTGCATCACAATGTTGTTTATTGTGAACAAGCCCTAATAAGCTCAAGATACTTGCTGTAATACCAGCATCGGCATTTTTTTTTTGCTCTTGTCACGCTATTATCAGTATAAGCGCCCGTAAATTAAAAGCCCTGTAATCTCCGATACTTTGGGAGTATTTGCATAACATGCGACAGATCAACACCTTCTATAAGCTAAGATCAAAATTAGCTATCGTGGTTGCGTGTTTAGTCATTATTTTTGCTAACTCAAGCATCGCCAATGACTCTGAGAAAGAAAAACAGTTAGAACAACTAAAACAAACGATTCTCAAGCTTAAAAAAGAGCTCAATGCCACTAAAAGTAGTCGAGATGAAGTTAGCAAATCTCTAGAAAATACAGAAAAAAACATCAACGATCTCAGTAAAAAAGCCAAGTCGATTGAAAAAAAATTGCAAGATCGACGTGAAAAACTAGATAACCTCCGCGATGAACGAAGCCAGTTAAACCAAGAAAAAGGCCAGCAAGAAGGTATTGTTGGAGACTATGTTAATGCAGCCTATCGTTTGGGGGATCGCGGCAACTTGCGCCTGCTGCTCAACCAAGAAGATCCGACAAAAGTATCTCGTAACTTAAAATACTATGACTACTTGATGACAGCTCGGACGGAAAAAATTGCACGCTATATAAAAACCATCGAGCGTATCAACAAAATCGAACCAGAAATTAGCCGTCAGACACAACTTATCGAATCGGACTTATCTTTACTGGAAAAACAAAAGCAGGCTCTTGAAATAGCCCAATCTCAACGTAAGCAAATGCTCGCCAAACTGAATTCGCGAATCAGCAATCAGGGGCAACAGCTGAATAATTTGCTGGAGGATAGACGCCAACTGGAAAAACTGTTGTCTAAGGTGATTGAAAATATTGCAGATATCAAACAGCGCAAAGGCTCAGAAGTTTTTTCCAGCCTCAAAGGCAAACTGCCATGGCCTACCAAGGGTAAGGTTTTACGGCGCTTTGGCTCAAACCGCATCGCCAATAAAATGCGCTGGGAAGGTCTACTCATATCATCAAAAGAAGGTGATCCCGTGCGTTCAGTGCACTACGGTAGAGTAGTATTTTCTGATTATTTACGCGGCCATGGTTTACTGATTATTGTCGACCACGGCGCAGGTTTTATGAGCCTTTACGCTCATAATAGAGCTCTGTTTAAAGAGTTGGGTGAGTGGGTTGAAGGCGGCGATGTCATTGCATCAGTCGGCAACAGCGGTGGACAAAAAGATACAGCTCTTTACTTTGAACTACGCTATAAAGGAAAACCAACAAACCCACAACGCTGGTTGAGAAGAGCTTAGTCTAGCGGATTAAGCTCAGTAGTATGCATTGCATGACATGAATTACATGAGCATGAGCATGAACATGAAATAGAAGCTAGAAATCTTTTCATGGCAAATAAAATAAGAAACTTTTTAACAAAATCCTCATCACAACTAAATATATACTGTTAGGAGATTTACTTGGTGAACGTCGTAGCTCGTTGGTGCAAAATAACTTCTTTTGTAGGGCTCCCCCTTGTTGTGGGGCTGTTCGTCTCAGGGGTAAGTCCCGCTGGTTTTGCACAAGATAGCAAGCAAGAAACTGAAAATGGATCAAAACCCTTAAGCGTTTTACCACTAGAAGACCTTCGCGTCTTTACCAAAGCTTACGACCAAATTCGCAATGCCTACGTTAAAGAAATTGATGACCGCACATTATTAGAACATGCCATTCGTGGCATGTTAGATGAACTCGACCCTCATTCTACCTACTTAGATGCTTCATCATTTGAGGATTTACAAGTCAATACCACGGGTGAATTCGGTGGCCTGGGAATCGAGGTCGGTATCGAAGATGGCTTCGTTAAAGTCATCGCGCCAATCGACGATACTCCTGCGGCCAGAGGTGGCGTTGAAGCGGGTGACTTAATCATAAAATTAGATGGTGTTTCGGTGAAAGGGCTGGCTTTGGATAAAGCTGTCGAGAAGATGCGGGGCCCCAAAGGTAGTGACGTTACTATTACCATTGTGCGTGAAGGTGTCGATAAACCGATAGATCTCACTCTTACGAGAGATACTGTAAAAGTTAGAAGTGTCCGCTCAGAGATAAAAACTGAACAGATCGGTTACATCCGTATCGCTCAGTTCCAATTGCACACTGGCGATGATGTAGCCAAAGAATTCGCCAAGCTCATGTCAAAAGAACCCGATCTTGGCGGCATTATTCTAGACCTTAGGAATAATCCTGGTGGTGTATTACAGGCATCTGTCGACGTGGTCGATCATTTCTTAGAAGAAGGGCTTATAGTCTACACAGAAGGTAGGCTGCCGGACTCCAACTCACGCTACGAGGCTTCGCCGGGAGATATATCAAAAGGGATGCCCATTGTTGTATTGATCAATGATGGTTCTGCTTCTGCATCGGAAATTGTGGCAGGTGCGCTACAAGATCATGGCCGCGCGCTGATACTCGGCACACGCAGCTTCGGTAAAGGCTCAGTACAATCTATTATTCAGGTAACTAATGATCGTGCTTTAAAGCTTACTACCGCACTATACTTCACACCCAATGGGCGCTCCATTCAGGCAGAGGGCATAGAACCGGACATTCAGGTCGAACGTGTGCGAGTAACCGCAGTAAAGCCAAGATCAAGTATCTCTGAGGCGGGCTTAAGTGGGCATTTGGAAAATGCGTCTAAAAATGAGAAAAATACCAAGAAAAAAAGCAAGTCGTCGAGCAACACAGATTTGCAGAATACCGACAGCCAGCTTTACGAAGCGATAACAATGCTGCGCGGTTTGAATTTACTTAAGCAAAAAGAAAAAAAAGAGATACCCAATAATAAGGTAGCCAGCAAGCAAAAATGATTAATTACGCAAAAATGACTCGGGCATTTTTGAGTTTATTGTTATTTATATCATGCACCACAACAGCCGAAGACCTTGTAGAAAGCTATCCCGAGGCAGCTATGCGCGCCAAGGTCGCAATTATTATCGATGACCTTGGTTACACGATGGCAGAAGGTCGTAAGCTCGCTGCCATTCCCTTCGATATTACTTTTTCAGTGATTCCATTTACCCCTTACGGTAAAAAGATTGCTCACCTTGCGCACCGCAACCAAAAGGAAATTATGCTTCACGCGCCAATGGAAACCCTTGCCCAAGTGAAATGGGAAAGAGGGTTGGACACGTCAATGAAGGAGTCTGAGTTCATTACCACCATGGAAAAAATGGTGGACGACATCCCCTTTGTCAAAGGACTTAACAACCATGGTGGTAGTAAGCTTACTCAAAATAGACCTCGCATGGATTGGGTAATGGCTTTTCTTTCACGTCGTGCCCTTTACTTCATAGACAGCCGCACTATCGCCAATAGCCAAGCCGGTAAGGCAGCTCAGCATGCGCAAATCGCCAATCGTTCACGAGACATTTTTCTGGATAACGAAAAAGATCCAGAACAGATTCAAGTACAGTTAGAAAAGCTTAGAAAAATTGCCCTAAAACGTGGCGACGCCATCGCCATCGGCCATCCATACCCTGAAACCCTCGAAGCACTGCGCAAAGTACTACCTGAATTCGCAAAGCAAGGCATTGAGTTGGTAAGCGTTTCCAAACTACTTAAAGAAAGTCACAAAACTTAGAAGCATTTCACACAAATATTGCCTTAATGTGAAATAGCCCTAAGAACTTTCTCCAATATAAACGCTCAAATCAATAGCCTATTAAGTATGTTTTGTAATTACTTGTACATAACGGTTGAAATATACGCCAAAAAAGATCACAATTTCGCCCGCTTTATATAGGCATCGGTAAACAAACGGACTATACTTTGTTCACGCATTGTCGTTTTAAGCGTTTTATCGCGACAAACTGATAAATCATACGCTGAAAAACTCATAGAGAGTAAACAGAAGCGACTTTGCCAGAGGTGTTAAAAAGGTGCTACTAATATAGAAGTGCCGAAAAACTAAGGATCGTAATTTAAGAGGGTTTAGAGCCATGAATAGAACCGGCGAACAGGGGCTACAATGTCCAGAAAGATCAAAAAGATTTTTCAAAAAATCAGATTATTGGTACTACAACACACGCGAAGGTGTCGATATCGGACCTTTCGACAGCTTAGGTGAGGCCGAAGCAGGTGTAAGTGATTTTATAGATTTCATTATCCATGCAGAGCCGGGTGTTGTAAAAACTCTGGAAAGATACGGGCGGGCAGCCGCATAATTGTCTTTCGAGCCAAAATATAGCCATGAAAACCGATGCTTAGGGGCGAAACAATCAATTTAGTCGCCCCATAAAGTTGTAAGCTTTTATACCTCGTTAAATAAACAAAAAACTAGCCTATAACGTATTTTCTTACGATTTGTCCTTCTAAAAAGATTAAAGCCTTACCTCTATTCCACGTTCTGCCATGAAGGCCTTGGCTTCTGGAACTGTGTATTCACCAAAATGAAAAATACTCGCAGCTAGCACAGCATCGGCTCCAGCTTTAGCGACACCATCTACCAAATGCTCAAGATTACCCACGCCACCTGAAGCAATAACCGGAATATTAACTGCTTGGGCAATGGCAGAAGTAAGGCCTAGATCAAAGCCATCTTTGGTACCGTCTTTATCCATACTCGTCAGTAAAATCTCACCCGCACCGTAGTCAGCCATTTTTACTGCCCATTCAACAGCATCAATACCTGTAGGTTTGCGACCACCGTGAGTAAATATTTCCCAGCGGGCCTCCTCACCTTCATCGCTAGTTTTCTTGGCGTCGATCGCAACCACAATACACTGAGAACCAAACTTTTGCGCTGCACTGCGGACAAATTCAGGGTTATGTACCGCCGCAGAATTTATTGATACCTTGTCAGCGCCAGCATTGAGCATGTTGCGAATATCTTTAAGCTCGCGAATGCCCCCACCCACAGTTAGAGGGATAAATACCTCAGCGGCAATTTTTTCCACTGTATGAATAGTCGTATCTCGATCTTCGTGGCTGGCAGTAATATCTAGGAAGGTGATTTCATCGGCACCTTGCTCGTTATATTTTTTTGCCACTTCCACCGGGTCACCCGCATCGCGAATATCGACAAACTGTACGCCTTTGACTACACGTCCTTTATCTACATCAAGACAAGGAATAATTCGTTTTGCCAGTGCCATAATAATTTCTCGTTAGCTATTAGTGTTATCTTGCCAAATCACTCTTATGATTTTTTACCATCACAGTAATGTTGCGCTTCAACTATATCGAGAGTGCCTTCGTAAATCGCTCGACCGGTGATTGCACCAAGAATTCCAGCTTCCTCTCGATCTACAAGGGCACGAATATCATCCATATTTGTAATACCACCAGATGCGATAACGGGAATCGGAGATGCTTGCGCCATCTCCACAGTAGCCTCTACATTGACCCCTTGCATCATGCCATCGCGCGCAATATCAGTGTAAATAATCGACTCAACACCATCATCGGCAAATTTCTTAGCAAGCTCAGTTGCCTTCACTTCAGAGACCTCAGCCCAACCATCAGTCGCGACAAAACCATTCTTTGCATCGAGTCCCACAATAATATTGCCGCTGAACGCTTTACATGCTTCGTGCACGAAAGCAGGGTCTTTCACAGCCTTAGTACCGATAATGACATAATTCACTCCGGCATCCAGATAATGCTCGATAGTCTCCAGTGAGCGAATACCTCCTCCTATCTGAACAGTCAATTGAGGATGTGCTTTAGCGATCGCTGTTACCACTTCGCCATTGATGGGTTTACCTTCAAAGGCACCATTTAAATCCACAAGATGTAAGCGCTTCGTCCCTTTCTCCACCCACGTTGCCGCCACAGCAACTGGGTCTGAAGAAAATACCGTAGAATCATCCATCACTCCCTGGCGTAAACGCACGCAGGCTCCATCTTTAAGATCAATAGCAGGAATAATTATCATCAAGGTCTCACTTAAATTAGTATCTATAAAGCCATGCGCATTCTGCGCTTATTTTGGTTGTCGCAAATAAAAATGCGATCTATTTATTTGCAAAGCCGCCCGTACCATTCAGCCCGTTTGCGAGCTGTTGCCCGATAAGTCGCAAACACAGGTATACAGACACGCCTTGTTAGGCTATTTTTCCGTTCCAGTTCACAAAGTTTTTTAATAACTGTAAGCCGTGTGTATGGCTTTTTTCCGGGTGAAACTGAGTAGCAAAGAGATTATCTCTTGCGATCGCAGCGGTAAAAGGAATACCGTAAGTGGTTTGCCCTGCAATAATATTGTTATCACTTACATCAACATAATAACTATGAACAAAGTAGAAACGGCTATTTTGAGGGATGCTAGACCACAAAGGGTGATCGATTTTTTGCTGCACCTGATTCCAGCCCATATGGGGAACTTTCATTCTCTCTGAGGGCCGTTCACATTGCTCATTAATGTTGTTAAATGATGCATTGCTGGAAAAAAAGCGCACATTACCAGGCAATACACCTAAGCAGTCCACACCTTCATTTTCTTCACTCAACTGCATGAGAGACTGCATCCCAACACAAATACCTAGCACAGGCTTGCCGTCGGCCAAGGCTTTAGCAACCGCGCGATCGAACTCAAGCCGTTTGATCTCGGCAATGCAATCACGAATAGCACCAACACCTGGAAAGATCACATGATCTGCATTTTCTATTTCTTCAGCGTTAGCAGTAACGCTTATTTCAATATTGGACGATACAACACCAAGGGCACTGGCAACAGAATGTAAATTCCCCATCCCGTAGTCGACAATGGCTACTTTCTTAGCACTCATATATTGCTCACGAATTTTAAATGTTTCTGGGGCTTACTTTATTTAAAGTGTGCCTTTAGTCGAAGGCATAGCATCACCCAGCCTTGGATCTTTCTCTAAGGCCATACGTAACGCACGACCAAAGGCTTTAAATACGGTTTCAATTTGGTGATGGGCATTTTCGCCACGCAAGCAATCGATATGTAAAGTGACTTGTGCATGATTAACGAAGCCTTGGAAAAACTCCCAAAAGAGCTCGGTATCGAACTGGCCAATACGTTTTTGTGTGAAAGGCACTTTCATCACCAATCCAGGCCTACCAGAAAAGTCGATAACCACCCGCGAAAGAGCTTCATCAAGCGGAACATACGCGTGGCCATAGCGCCGAATACCGCGTTTGTTACCTACGGCCTGTGCCATGGCTTGACCGATAGTGATACCGATATCTTCCACGCTGTGATGGTCGTCAATATGAGTGTCACCCTGGCAACTTACATCCAAATCAATCAGCCCGTGGCGAGCGATTTGATCCATCATGTGTTCTAAGAATGGCACTTGAGTTTCAAATTTAGCTTGGCCTGTTCCATCGAGATTAAGCTCTACGCTAATCTGTGTTTCCAAAGTATCGCGGCTAACACGCGCTGTGCGTTCATCACTCATATTTAGGATTTAACTACTGTGGTTTTAAAAAAGGAACGAATTATACCGGCTTACTCCCCCATAGAGCCAGACAACAAGCACCTTAAGATGGCGTAATTTGACATTTTTGTTAGCATTATTTGCGCACAAGGCCTTTATCTGAATAGCCTCGAATGCATTAGGGTTGGCTGTTGATACGATAGAACTTCATCATCCATGCGCGGTCTACGGGTAACTCATACTATTAATCCTAAATGCCCTTGATGAGATTTTTATGTCCACAGACACCTCACAAGATACACCAACATCGCCTCCTATCTACCGCCGGATGCTGTCGTGGCTGCCCTATCTCTTGATTCCCGTAATAGCTTACTTCGCTCATGTTGAATACAACAGCTACTTAGGTAAGCAAGCCATCGAGGGTACTGGGCTGACAATTCACCCACTTGATAAAGCGCTTATAAAAGCGGACAAAGAAGAAAAGTTAGTACTTGCAGACATGTCGGCAATCTGGTGCCCTACTTGTCGCAGACTAGACAATGAGGTTTTTTCTGACGAATCAGTCAAACAAGTAATTGAAAAAAATTATGTCTTCTCGCGCATTGAATATGAATCGAAGGAAGGCGAAGCTTTTATGAAAAAATACCAAGTAAAAGGCTTTCCAACCCTATTGGTGTTAGATTCACAAGGTAATAAATTAGCCCAACTACCTTTGACATTCTCACCTGCAGAATTTGTATCGCTGATTAATCCATCCTAAATAAGCAAGGAGCTTTCTTTAGGATTAGCTCCTAAATTGACACACTAATTCTAATTGTCAGTCTATCTGGAGCAAGCCTCACTTGCTCTTATCGATAACTTTTGCCAGACTTGCGGCCAACCTCTGGTTCAGAACTTCCGCAAAAATTAGAAAATACATGACTGCAGCAGAACCCAAACCTTCAGGCCCAAGTATCGAAGCTAGCTTGGCAAATGCATTCTCCTCCTCATTAAGTAGACCACTAAAGATTGCTCTTTTAGGTTATCGCAGTCACCCGTTTGTAGGAGGGCAAGGGATTTACATTAAATACCTAAGTCGAGCACTTAGCGCTATGGGACATAGTGTAGATGTGATATCTGGCCCTCCCTACCCTGAACTAGATGAAAATATCAGGCTGATAAAGGTTCCCAGCTTGGATTTATTCGCCCATCCCAACCATGCCCGAGCGCTCAAGGCTAGGCATTTAAAGTCGTTCACCGATACCTTTGAATGGTGGAGTATGCTGACGGGAGGCTTCGCGGAGCCTTATACCTTTGGCAGACGTGTCGAGAAACTATTAAGAAACAGTGACTACGACATTATTCATGATAACCAGAGTCTCTGTTACGGCTTAGTGGCCTTGCAAAAGCGAGGACTTAATGTGGTGAGCACCATTCACCACCCCATTCACAGAGATCGAGCTCTGGCACTAAAAGCTGCCAAGAAGTGGAGTGATCGTCTACTAATAAAACGCTGGCATTCCTTCCTTAATATGCAGGAGGTGGTAGTGAAAAAGCTTCATAATATCATTACCGTATCCAGCACCTCACAAAAGGATATCGCCAAATATTTCGCTAGACCCGAAGCCGATACTCCAGTCATTAGTAATGGTATCGACACGGAAACTTTCAAGCCGTATCCAAGCATAGAAACAAAGCCATATCGCATTATTACTACAGCATCTTCAGATCAACCTTTGAAAGGACTGCAGTTTTTACTGCAAGCAGTTCATAGCTTACAAGAGGGGTTCTCTAATCTTGAGCTGGTGGTAGTCGGTAAACTAAAAGAAGATGGTGATACACAAAAACAACTGGAAGCACTAGATATAAACGGGCGAGTGAAATTTAAATCTAATCTGAGCACCCAGGAACTGGTAGAACTATACGCATCATCACACATCGCGGTCTCCCCTTCTTTATATGAAGGGTTTGGTTTACCGGTTGGAGAAGCTATGGCATGTCAGTTACCTGTCATTGCAACTGATGGCGGCGCACTGCCTGAAGTGGTAGGTAATGCCGGTTACATTGTTAAAGCCGGGGATAGCCAAGCACTGGCAAGACAGCTTAAGTTTTTATTTGATAACCCGGATCAAGCCCAAGCTATGGCAATTAAAGCTCGCCAGCATATTATCAGTAATTTTTCTTGGGCGAAGGTTGCACAGACCCTAACGCAGTATTACGCAGGAATAATGACACGTGCAGACCATTAATTTCGGCCATTTACCATTAAAAAGTGGCGATACCCTGCTCGATCTTGGCTGCGGCGAAGGCCGCCATGCTATTGGGGCAATTTTTCACAAGCCCGATATTTATGTGGCGGCTATCGATTTAAGCTTTAAAGACCTAAGCACAGCTAAGTCTCGTCATCATGATTTTGATCCACATGCGGCTAAACGGTGCTTATATGCCAATGCCAACGGCTTTAGCTTACCTTTCGCAGACAACAGCTTTGACCATGTAGTGTGCTCGGAAGTACTGGAACATATTCACGATTATCAGAAGGCACTCAATGAAATTAATCGCGTCTTAAAACCAGGGGGTACATTAAACATCAGTGTTCCTCGCTACTGGCCAGAAAAAATATGTTGGCTATTAAGTGAAGAATACTACAACGTGGAAGGTGGCCATATTAGGATATTCAATAGCCAAGCCTTAAAAAATGACATTAAAAACCTAAGCTATATTTTTCAAAATCGCCACTGGGCACATGCCTTACACGTTCCCTATTGGTGGCTGCGCTGCGCCTTTTGGTCCAAAGGCGATAATTTTTTCCTGACACGTTGGTACCACAAACTACTGGTATGGGACTTATTAAAACGTCCATTACTAACGCGAATGCTAGACCGAGTACTCAACCCCGTTATGGGCAAAAGTATTGTAATGTACTTCGTGAAACCTGAGACTAAATAATGCTAAATGCCGCTACACCCGCTCGCGAAGACAACATTACTAAATTAATACGCAATACATCGCGCTATATTCTCAGCTGTCAGCAAGAGAACGGCAGTATTCTGTGGTTTACCGATGGCAAACTCGACCCCTGGGATCACACGGAAGCAGCAATGGGGCTGACCATAACAGGGGAATATGAAGCAGCAAAAAAAGCTTTTTTGTGGCTACTTGAGCATCAAAATCAAGACGGTAGCTGGTATGCAAAATATTATGGCCCCAAAAGCGAAGATCAAGACCAACATAAAATTGAAACCAATTTTGTTGCCTACCCAGCCTGCGGCCTATGGCACTACTATTTGGTAACAAAAGATATAGCATTTATTGAGCAATGTTTTTCGTCAATAGAAAAAGCTATAGATTATGTGATTAGCAAACAAAAGCCCGAAGGGGATATTCAATGGGCTGAGTCAACCGTGGAAGAGCTACCACAGGATGCCCTGGTCACCGCTTGTGCCTCCATACTTAGAAGCTTAGAGTGCGCACTTAGACTTGCCAACTTACTATCTCTGAAAAAAGAGCCTTGGCAATTAGCCTATCAAAAGCTTGCCGATGTGCTTAAAAATAAGCCTTGGCGTTTTGATCGCACATGGGAACCCAAAACACGTTTTTCCATGGATTGGTTCTATCCAATATTGGCAGGCATATACAGCAAAGAAGAAGCAGAATTACGCATTGATGCCCGCTGGCATGACTTTGTTCACCCTACACTAGGCTGCCGTTGTGTCAGCGACGAGCCATGGGTGACAATTGCCGAATCTTGTGAACTCACCTTAGCATTAATTGCTAGCGGACGTGTACAGCAGGCGCAATCCTTATTTAATTCTCTTTTACAATGGCAAGATCAAGACGGCGGTTTTTGGACCGGCTATTCATTTAGAGACAAAGTCATTTGGCCACTAGAAAAAACCAGTTGGACCGCAGCGGCCATTCTACTCGCTGCCGACGCATTAAATACTATTACCCCGGCAGCACAATTATTCACCTCACCCAGCCATTTACTTTTTACGCAAGAAACCGAGTGAGCGTACCTGATCTATCCTTTCAAAACCGCAGTTGTTAAGCACATGCTGAAAAGCCAAGAAAGGACCTTGTCCACCCTCTTCTGGTTTTTCAAATAAATCATGTACCGCAAGTATTCCCCCCGGCGCCAATTTAGCCGACCAGTGAACACAATCATCCATCGACATCTGGGGGCTGTGGCCTCCATCCACAAACACCATACCCAGAGGTGTAGCCCAATGCTTGACGGTAACCATAGATGAGGCCACCACAGGCACAACGGTGTTATCTAGGCCGGCCAAGCGCACCGTACTTCTAAATTCAGGAAAGCTATCCATACATTGCTGCTGATCATCGTAAAGTGAAGCGTCATGATACTCCTCACCAAGTTGATGCTCTTCAGAGCCTCGATGATGATCAACGGCATAGAGCGTATTATCACTATCCTTGCATGCTTGTCCAAGATACACAGTGGATTTACCGCAATAGCTACCAATCTCCAGGCAGGGGCCAATGTCGGCAACCGTTTGCGCATAGCGAAACAACGCCTCACCCTCATCTTCCGCTAAAAAGCCTTTAATTGTATTTTCAGAAATAAACTTTGATAATACCGACAAAACAGAACTCCACCGAATTAAACCCTAGGGTTGGTTAACGAATTGCGAAAAGAACATAAGCCGCTCATTATTCTAAAAATTCAACGCAGTCTCAATAGCTGGTACACCAAGCGTATCCTCCGCCCTCAATTTGATAGTTTGGGAAAGCATCCCTTTTTTCTTAAACCACAATTCATTACCCTTGCAGGAAAAAATATTCATGCTGGGAATCACCTACACATTATTGGTGACAAAAACAAACCGGTTAATATATCTACATGGTCAAGTAAACAGCAACAAGGGAATGTTAGTATCGGCAGTCACTGCTTGATCTCACCTGGAGTGAATATAGCCTCCGCCGTCGATATCACCATCGGAGATAACTGCATGATAGCGGCGGACGTTAATATTAGCGATAGTGACTGGCACGGCATTTATAATCGAACCCGCCCTTTTCGTTGCAGCGCTCCCGTGCATTTAAAATCAAATGTTTGGATAGGCTTAAAAGCCATAATAGGCAAAGGTGTTACTATTGGCGAAAATAGCGTTGTCGCAGCAGGTTCAGTAGTGATTCAAGATGTACCCGATAACACCATTGTTGGTGGCAACCCCGCAAAAATTATTAAACGCATCAATCCGAATAAACGAATGTTAACCCGCGAGTTCCTTTTTCAGCATTCACAACAAGATGACAACCACTACATCGACAACCAAAAGCAACTAGACGCCTATTTATTTAATGATAATAGTACTTGGCACTGGCTAAAAACCAAGATAGCACCAAGTGATAAAGACTAAGCCTTCTCAAGTTTACGATAGTTGTTAATAAAAATATAAATTTTTGCGTCAATAATTTCTCAAGATGCAATATTACATGACATCAAAATCATACTATGCTTTGTAGTAGTGTGTCTCATATTCATGTTTATATTATTTTCATTGATTGCATTAACTTTTATAGAAGACGCAAAGCGGTTTGAGATTTAAAAAACCACTTAATTTTCACATCAAGACTTTAAGTATTACAAGATTTGCCTACTTTTACTCATAAGGAGTAGAAATTTTTGACTATACTGATTTAGCAAATCTGATACTAATATTTAAGATATCTCTTTTACCTAACATTTTAAAAAGTTAGTGCAATTTTATTGTGCAAGCTCTACTAATGGGGATTATTCCATTTGGATAAGTTCGACTTTTCGTTATTGTTACGAGCATTCTCTATTTTTTCAGTCGTAGCAACTCACTTTGGGTTGTATGAGCTGGTAGGTGGCTCTTTATATCTTATAGCACTATCGGGCTTCAACTTCGTAAAATATACCATGCCTAAATTAAACAGCATTAACGGCTATCCTCATAACCCATCTAATACTGAATTATTTCACGCTTATTTTCGCTTTGTTGGCAAACTGGCTTTACCAACTATACTCTACCTTTTTGTAGTATTTATCATTACAGGGCAGAATCATATTTTCAGTTTGTTGCTAGTGAGTAATTTTATTAGCCCCGACTATGCAAATGGAATGTCATATTGGTTTTTAGAAGTTTTATTACAAATATATTTATTGTTTTCTATTATATTTTTTATAAAACCCATACGCCTATCAATATCAGACAGCCCATACCGATTCTTTTTTCTAGCTTCTCTTATTGCATATATTATTAGTAGAACCTGCATCTATTTCTTTGACACCAACGACTTATTTAATCGTCTTCCTCACCTACTGTTTTATTTATTTCTACTCGGTGTTTTAACAGCTTTTAGTAAAACCACATCGCAAAAAATAAAAACCAGCATACTGCTAACGGCTATTTGCGCCGAAGCGATGATTACAAGATTCGGTGGACTTATTACTTTTTACTACTTTGCTGTTATTGCCACAATATGGTGTAAAAATATATATTTGCCCAAATCACTATGCACACCAATAAAATTAGTAGCTATGAGTTCACTGTTTATTTACCTAAGCCACTTTCAATCACTCAGCCTACTTAAAAAAATCAACGCCGATATAGCACCAGAAATATCAGTCCTTTTTGCCTTAGTAGTTGGCATTGTATTAAGTACAGTATGGAAAAAACGCTTTGTTTTAATCTCAATAACTAAGACAAGGATTTCAAGCTCCATGCAGTCTAAGACTGTTGTATAGTGTATAAACAGAACTACACAAAATAAAATCAAAAAAATAACAAGAGACTCATACCTTAACATTCTATATATTTAATTTATACATTATTACTCTAAAGAAAATTATTTTCTCTAAAAAATAGAGGTTTTTTAGAAAAAAAACAACACTCTTAATAAAAAGAATGTTGTGTAAAAAACCTATTTTCTTCAGCTACACATTCGCTTTAAATACATTGACCTGGATTAATTAGATCTGGTTTGCAATCTTCAGTAAAAAATCGAATATTATATATTTTAAAACTCGACGCACCACTATTCTCAGGCCATACTTTTAAATATGCTAGCGTTGGATATGGTAATAAGCCCGTGATAAAAATGCTAGAGCCGTTTTTCGGAAAACTGATTTGCTTAATTTTCTCTATGCTACCATCTTCCTTAAGGTAGTATAATGCAGCTAAAAAATCACTCTTGTCTCCCGCCGCATAAGTGTAATCAATTTTAGCCTCAATTTTAGGGCCACGTATTTCATTAGAATATGTGGCTGATGCTTCCATAAACACAAAGCCTTCATCGTCTTGATAACTTACATCTCCAGAGTCAACAAAATCAAAACTTATATAACTTGACTCAGGATCAGAAAAACACCATATCCATGGTTGATACATACTAGAATAATCCATTGAATTAGGTTTTATGTAGCGATTTTCAACACTCGATGGTAACCAATAGGTTGTATAGACGGATGATTTTTTATAGTTAGCTATGTATCCACTTTTTAATAGATTGTTATGATTACAATATTCTGTATGACTAAATTTCATCTCCCTCCAAAAAGTTGGAGATGATTCTTCTACTTCAGTTAAAAGATTTTTAGAGTAAAAATTCTCTTCGTTAGCTATCACGACACTAGCATGTAAAAACATATAAGATAAAATTATTTTCTTTACCATATTCTTCATATTTTTTCCTTATAGACATTGACCAATATTAGTTTGATCAGGTACACATTCCTCACTGTACAAGCGAATATTGCTTACTTCGATGCGACAGCTATCTGCATCTTTCTCAAGATTACAATTAGTGGTGATTCTAAGAGCTGTCGCCGTTGGGAATGGCAACGTGGTGCTTATTTTATATTCTTTAAAATTATGGTTGTGAGCATTATCCGTCTTCAATGTTTTTGCAACTTCCCATTCGCCATCTTCGGTGAGATACATAATGCTTAAATAAGTAGGACTGTTGGTGATATTTTTAAATGTCACTTCTGATTCGACACGTGGCCCACGAGTATCATTAAAGTAATTTGCATAGGACATCATAAATAAATCACCTAACTCTAAATGTTGATCGGGCTCTTGAGAATTTGCTTCAAGAATCACTCTTTCTTTAAAAAAGTGCGGCGAACCACATCGAATACTGGGGCGGTAAAGTATTGTTGTAAATGCTCCCGCTGTTGAAATATACTGTGTTGAACTACTCGATGGTGGATAATAGTTATTTTCTAAATAAACTGGATTCGCTACTGAAGGTGGTTCATGATAAATATGATAGTTCTGATAACCATGCTGAAGCGCTAAACCTTCTAACCATTCAGAGTTACAGTAAATACGTTCATCGAACTGAGCCTCAAACCAATGCGTTGATTTAGCAGGGACTTCATCGAACTTCAACTTACCTAGAATATCATTTCTAGTTTCCGCGAATGAGTGAGTATTAAGCAATAATGATAAAAATAGAATTCCAAACGTTATTTTTTTCAAATTTAACAATCCTTAGTAAAAATAAGACAGGCAAAAGCCATGCATTATTTTCGGCAATAAAATGTTTTGGTATTTTTCAGACACACAAGAAATTCGCAGTTAAAGCAACTGTAAATATAGTATGCATATGAAGAGTGTGTGTTGTAGTATTAGATATAATAGACTTGCATAACTTCCTCCTGAAGAAGTGATTCCCAATATTTAATATACATAAAACTCCTTTTCTAAATTATTTCCATTTAATGTTTCTGGTAAGAATTTATATGTCTTTTCCAGATATCTGTATTATGCCATATACTCCAATTTATTATAAAAAATAGAATGCCAATATATTTTTTAGGGAAAAAAATTGATTAACTTCAAAAGAAATACGAAATCATGAGACTAAATACCAGCGGGAAAAGTAATATATCTTTCATAACAAGATGAGCATGAAGATAAACCGGTTAATTAAATTTATCTCTCGTTCAAAACCTTTTCTCGGACTCGGGTAATTTTTCAGCAATGAAAAAATAAGTGAAGTAAGAAATTTGAATACTACAATAAAAAGAATATTTTTCACTCAAAACGCTTCACAAGATTAAAAAAACAGCACCTGTCACCAAAAACAACAATCTTGTTCGTTTCGTCTAAAGTTATATCTAAAAATCAACTTTCGCATTATTTTTTGTGCTTATCGCATTATTTCTTAACTCTCGCATCTGATAGGGTCTTGCACTTAATATTAAAAATTATGTCTTTGACTGCCACATCAGTCTCTATTTTTCACATAATAAAGAAATAAGGGTATTGCGATGAAAAAAAGTTTAGCAAAAACTTTTATATTGACATCTGCCGTGCTTGCTCAACCAGGTATTGTTGTTTCTGCTTACGGGCAGGAAGAAAAGCAGGTTGAGGAAGTGGTCGTAACGGGCTCGCGCATTTTGCGTAATCCTCTCGATGAAGCGGCACCAATGACAAACTTATCAGTTGAAGACCTTGAGAAAACGGGGCTCACAAACTTTGGGGATATTCTGCAACAGTTACCAGTAACAGGCTCTGCAATCAATTCGCGTTTTAATGTTCCTGGCAATTCTGGCTTCCCTCAGGACGGTACAGGTATCGGTGCTGGTGCAAGTGAAGTATCTTTGCGCAACCTTGGTGCTAAACGAACGTTGGTTCTGGTGGATGGACGACGCTGGATTCCCGGGGCATCGGCTTCAGGTGTGCCTGTTGCAGTGGATTTAAATACTATTCCAGCTAACGTTATCCAACGAGTGGAAGTATTGCAGGACGGTGCATCAGCAATTTACGGTTCTGACGCAATCGGCGGTGTAGTTAACGTGATAACTAATCGCTCCTTTGAAGGTTTTAAACTCGACGCTCAAGCCAGTGGCTATGATGAAGGCGACGGCGAGTCTTATAATATCTCAGCTTTATGGGGTGTGGGCAACAACGAAACTCATATTGTCTTTAGTGCTAGCCGAGTTGATGAGCGCGGAATTCAGACTGCAGATAGAGCTCAGTCAGCTTTCCCAAGTCCTTTTGCTACCAGCTGTGAAGCCGGGGGTTGTTCTTCCTTTACACCTCAAGGACGCTTTATTCTAGGCCCAAACCTTGGTGGTGCTGATATTACATTGAATGACGGTGTCCTCAATGATGGTATGGGTAATATTCCTAATTTTGATCCGTCTAACCCAGCGTCGGGCGATTTCCATGCGTTTACCGCAGCAGACAGATTTAATTTTAACGGCCCTGGCTTTAATTTCTTGCGCACACCTAACGAGCGCTACAATTTATTCACTAGTGTCAGCCACAAGTTTAACGACGATTTAGAATTTATTGCTAAGGCATCTTACACTAATCGTAATTCAGCGACTCAAGGTGCTCCTGAGCCTTTATGTTTAGGTAATGGTTGCGGCAACGCGATTTTGGATAACATCGTGATTGACGCTGACCAAATTTATAATCCCTTTGGTGTTGATCTATCCGTCGCTAACGGCAACTTAGATTTCTTTGGTCGCAGACCTTTAGAATCAGGACCGCGAATGTTTGAGCAAAATGTCGATACCTACTTTTTTAGCGGTGGCTTTGAAGGTAAGTTTGAAATTGGTGATAGAAATTACTATTGGGACTTCACTACCAGCTATGGTAATAACCGAGGTGTTCAACAAAAAGCTGGTTCTCATAACGCCGCTCGTTTAGCAGTTGCTCTAGCTGATCCTGCAGTGTGTGCTGCTGTTCCTAATTGTGTGCCGTTTAATTTCTTCGGTGGCCAAGGGCCTGACGGCACAGGTTCAATTACCCAAGAGATGTTAGATTTCGTCGGTTTTGTACAACGAGATATTAGTGATCAAACACTGTTAGATATCTCCGGTAACTTGACAGGGGCCATTGCAGAACTACCTGCGGGCACTCTAGCCTTTGCAACCGGCTTCGAATATCGCGAACACGAAGGTTCATTTCAACCAGACCCTGTTGCCGAGTCAGGAGAAACTGCAGGTATCGCCTCTGGTGCAACGTCAGGTGAATTCGATGTTACTGAGTTTTATGCAGAAATTAATATTCCGCTACTAGCCAATGTTGCAGGCGCAGATTACTTAGAACTGAATTCAGCACTACGTAATTCGGATTACAGTTCATTTGGCTCGGAAACGACATTTAAAGTATCAAGTTTGTGGCGTCCCATTTCTGACCTTTCTTTACGAGCATCTGTTTCTACAGGCATTCGTGCACCAGGTATAGGTGAATTATTCGGTGGTGCGGCGCGAGAAGATTTTACCTTCTTAGATCCTTGTGCTGATGTGTTGGGTAATTTGGGTACTGCTAACGGTGGCCGCGATAGTGCACAACCCCAGAATATCATCGACAATTGTGCGGCACTTGGAATACCCACCACTTTTGCGCAAACCAATCCACAACTATCAGCTCGCTCTACCGGTAATGACGAACTGATTGCCGAAACTTCAGATAGCCAAAGCTTTGGTTTGGTATATAGCCCAAGCTGGACGGATGAGGTTAGTTGGGCAGAATCTATCACCTTCTCTCTAGACTATTATAATGTCGAGGTCGAGGATGCAATCCAAGGTTTATTCGCTGGTGATATTATTGATAACTGTGTTAGCGGTGCGAGCTTGGATAATACTTTTTGTAACCTCGTTCAACGTTCACCTTCAGGCAGTGTCAATATTGTAGAAAATAGACTGCAAAATATTGGTGGTATTGAAGCTTCTGGTTACGATATCGCGGTGCGCTACTCTGGCCCAACAACAGATATTGGACAATTTAGCTGGAACGTAAATGCAACCAACCTCGATGAATATACAGAAACAACACCAACTAATCCTTCTGGCACTGACCTCGCCGGAACCATAACGGATGAAACCTTCCAAAGAGCATTTCCTGAGTGGCGAATGACATCAACACTTGATTGGCAGTATGAAACCTTTGGAGCAGGAATTACCTTCCGTTACGTAAGTGATATGGACCAACCTTCTGGCAATGTGTTAAGTTCAGAGGTATTTACCGATATCCAGTTCCGTTACAAGCCTGCAATATTTGAAGATAAGTTCTCGATTACTTTTGGCGCTAACAACGTTCTCGACAATGACCCTGCAGTGTGTGATGCCTGTGGTTCCATTGGCATGAGCCCTGTTATTCACGATCTTCCGGGGGTAGTTGCTTATCTCAGACTCAGCGCACAGTTAGATTAGTTAGCATAAGGGCACCTTTAATAATTATTCCTCCCCTCAAAGTTATTAAACTTTCAGGGGAGGCTGTTACGACACGACATTTTTAATAGAAGTTCTCTAAGATACGCGTACTAGAACACTTTCCTATCATACTGGATATTTTCGAACATAACTCTAGCTTCGTTAATATTACGTTTTTTATAAAACGCTTCTTCCTCTCCACGTTCAGCTCTTTTATTTGTTACTGCATCCTTCGCTTGTAAGTAAGAGCCAAATTTCAAATAGTCAGCATCAGACCGTTGAACATCGTATACATCACTTTTTTTACCCATTGCAGAGACCTGCAACTTACCTCGATCGTTTGAATAATTGACATCTATACTCTGCCCTTTTTTGATGGTACCAAAATTAAACGTTTTTTTGCTGCCATCTTTTTCCTTAACTTTTAAGTAAACTTCAAACTGACCATCGTTTGCAGTTCCGTTAACCTTGCCTTTTTCATTAGTATCAGCCACATATAACGCGGCAGAAGCGCCCTTATATGATGGATGAAGCTGCAATACTATCGCTTTAGAGCCTTTTGAAAGAGAAGGAGTTATTCTTGCCGAAAAATTCTCTTGGGTTTTGTCAGTTGCTGTGCGCAAGCTCTTATCAAGCTTCATTTCGTGACGGTCACCGCCTCCATTTGGGGTTTTTACTTTTTCTTTACGGGCATCAAAAACGAATTTACCACCCCCTGCACCAGGATCTCCGCCTTCCAATACAAAGCCTTGTTTTTTAAGGTCGGCTGTCGACTGCATTATTTTGCCGCCACTAGTGGGCTTAACTGGTTCAGTGTTTGTGACGTTGTCGGGAGATGTAGCTTTACTACTGTTCTCCTTGATGGGCTCACGATTTGTTTCTTTTAATTTTTCATTATCTTTTATTGGCTTCTTATCCACAGATGACTCTTTATCCTTAGAAATACCCTTATCACTATCCTTAGAAATACTCTTATCATTATCTTTGGAAATGGTTTTGTCATCTTTGATTGCTGGCTTATGATCTATTTCTTTTGAATTTGATTTTTCAACTCCGTTTTCTCCTTGGTCGTTATATATAGGCTTAGAAGACTCAGGGCTAGCATGGGTAGGTTTTTTGTCTAAATCTCCTCCCTCACTCATTCCGTTTGAAGGTTTATTAGATGATAATAATGAATCTATAAGATTTAGTGTCTTAAATAACAGATCGAAAGCCGAGCCAATAGAGTTAAAACCACCATTATTATTTAAGCTTTTTGTGAGAGGATTAGAACTATTGTTTAAACCCATACCTGAGCCAAAATCAGATTGTCCAAAATCAATCTTATTGGCAAAAGGGTTAAAGTCAAAATCAACCATTTGCGGACTTGAAGTGGAAGAACCAAAGTTACCCTGTGTAGTTTGGCCATTATTAGAGTAATTGTGATGATTTTGCCCCGCATAGTTTTTGGCACTCTTTGCCACTGCACCATAAGAGTTATCTACCTGCATATTTGAGGCCATACCCGTTTGACCAAAACTAATCGCATTCGGTCGCAAGTTGTGATTGGAGTTCCAAATATTTGACCGATTCGAAGAAAACCGATCAAAATTTTCTCTCTGGGGTTGGATAGATCCAGCACTACTTAAGCGCAGAGGGGATATCTCATTGAAATTTTGCTTCTGTTTGTTGCTTATGCTAGCCATAACATACCGCTCATTCTTAGTTTGTTTTCAAGTATGTGAGCAAATTTAACCTTTCGGTTCTAATAAATTAATATTTATAACTTATAAGGATAATGGCGCATTTTTTAATATAATTACACATATATGAATTCAACGTCATGGCACGTCTTATAAAAGCGGAAGACCAATTAGCTAATACTTCTCTCCCCAAGCGGCCTCGTTGCACTGTTAATGGATATCATAAGCAACACTACAATTTTACATTTTTGTAAAATTGTTTTAAAAAGAAACGACTCTTTTGCCCAAGAAGCTGTTTCTCAGCTTGCAAATACAATTGAGTCAAGGCAAAAATAACCCATAAACTGGAGTTTGCATAAAGTAGGTAAGCATTTTGAGGTAATTTTCAAAGCTGTATCAGCGAGTGCGAACGTTATAAAATGGCTTCTAAGCAGCTCAGTGATTGAGAATATTATTGAGGAATTTGTTTAACGGAACGTATATAAAATAGATTAATAGACATTAAATAAAAGCTCTATGGGAAACTCAACAGTGTCTCTAATAACAGATAAGCAGACAATAAACAGTATACCAACACAAATATGGCGCCTTATAACACAAAAAAATGTTGACTATTACACAGGTCTACCTACTGAAACGTCACATGGAGCTTGGGAATTCTTTAAACCCACACCAAATTCTGAATTAATCTTTGCTCAAATAAAAAAATCTTTTAACAAATCAATTAGGCTATTAACAAACGAAAAACATGTTAATTTATTTTTTACTCAGGGCTGCCATATAAATATAAAAGGTGATGGCCAGCAACCCCATTTAATCCCCTCTGAACACGCTTCTATGTTTTTGTTACCACAACAAAACATTAGCCTTCAATTAAAAGCTTCACCTTGTGCATTTATTTTTATTCTTCAACTACCTCTTGATGCGCTGGCTGATTGTATATACCCGTCAGTATGTCCTGAATTGAAAACATTGTCGGGAAAAAACTTTCGCTTATCCAAAAAAAGCGTGGAGATTATTGACGCGATCTGCAAAAATAAATCATCATTAGATCTAAGAGCTTGTTTTATTAGCGGTAAAACTTACGAGCTTGTCGACGAGATTTTACAAAATTTTCAGCACACTATTGGCAATTGCCAGAGTAGCATTAGTTACCAAGAAAATGTCGATATCACCCAAAAAGCTGAGGCTATTTTGCATAAGCTTTATACGTCACCACCGTCGCTGGAACAACTAGCTAGAAGTATTGGCACCAACCGCAATAAACTTTCTAATAGCTTTAAAGCCATTCATGGAAAAACTGTGTTTGAATATTGCCAGCAATATCGTATGTCGATTGCAAAAAGAATGCTAAGTGAGCATGAGCTGAGTATTTCACGTATCGCAGAAATTGTCGGTTATGAGCACGCGAGTAATTTCACTTCGGCGTATAAACGCCACTACGGAGAATTACCAAAAGCCACTCAGAGAATTCGGGCCTGAGCTTAGGCCCATACATCAGAACTGATCAATAATAGTGACACCCGTACCTTCAAATTTATCCATATCAACTAATGCTCGTGTCGCCTCTTGCAAACTAATACGCTGGCCAATAAGTTTGCCTGGCGATAACTTTCCAGCTTCAATCATCGCTAACATGTCTACATAACGATGAGCTTGCATCCCATGGCTACCAATCACTTCGAGCTCATTAGCAATCACTTTAGCCATCGGAATCTTTGCACAACCATCATCTTCAGCCATCAAACCCACCTGAATATGTTTGCCTCGCTTTCGCAGACTGGATACGGAGTTAAAACAGGTCATGGGATGGCCTAAGGCATCTACAGAGACATGAGCACCACCATTAGAAACATCCATGATACTTTCAACGACATCATTATTTTGGCCATTAATTGTGGCAACTGCTCCTAAGGATCGAGCAAACTCAAGTTTGTGATCATCTATATCAACGGCGATAACATTCGCCCCTAATGCATTGGCGATCATGATTGCTGATAAACCAACACCACCACACCCGTGCACCGCCAGCCATTGTCCGGCAGAGAGATTACCCTGACTCACCACAGCTCGAAAAGAGGTAGCAAAACGACACCCCAGGCCCGCAGCTTCTGCAAAATCGATGCTCTCTGGTAGAAGCACTAAATTATTATCTGCATAATCAATGGCAACATATTCAGCAAATGATCCCCAGTGGGTAAACCCAGGCTGAAATTGCTTCTCACATACTTGATGATTACCCGATGCACATTCGCCACAACTTCCACAACCGCAAACAAAGGGTAAGGTGACACGATCACCAATATTATAGTGCTGCACATGCTCACCGACATCAACGACTACCCCTGCCACTTCGTGACCAGGTACATGAGGTAGAACAATATCCGTATCGTGCCCTCGCCATCCGTGCCAGTCACTGCGACATAAACCCGTCGCCTTAACTTGCAAAACGACACCATGCTTACTCGGTGTGGGATCTTCCACCCGTTCTACGCTCACAGGGCCTGAAAATTGGTGGTAGATTGCGGCTTTCATAATTATTACCCCCCAAAAGCAGTGTTAGTAATGTGTGGCGATACAAGTGAAATCGACGATACCGGATTTTTCTCATCGTTACATCCCATCATTTTGTTGACAATATAGTGTCTCTGTGACAATATATATATTTACTGTCTCACAGACAATATATTTACCCGGTACAAATTTAAATATAGATTGGTGAAAATATGGACACTGATATGAATGTAAATAGGATTGAAATTTGCAAACTAGACGGTAGCAAAATTCCCTATAGCGCAATGGACTTTTCTGGCGGCGAAAGACACATACAACTGAAGGATTTAACACCATTAGAAACCAAAGAGCTTTGCATCAGAGCACGAGTAAGATCAACCTCAGATTTGTTGGACTTACTTCTAATTGAAAACGCCTTACGCGAAGAGTTTGGCAAAGATATCACTATCAATTTGGAAATCCCCTACCTTCCCTATTCACGACAAGACCGGGTCTGTGCTCCTGGGCAAGCATTCTCCCTACAGGTAATGGCAAATCTTCTAAAGACGATGAATATTAATAAGCTCGTCACCTGGGATTGTCATAGTGCCGTAGGCTCTGAGCTAGTAAGCGCTATAAACGTGGAAGCAGCCGATATCATTTCAGCTAACAGCGATTTACAAGATTTACTAAAAGCGCCGGATACTGTGTTGGTATGTCCTGATAAAGGCGCGGTTAATCGTTGTCAAAAAATACAGAATAGCCTCGGACTCAAAGATCTTATATTTTGCGAAAAACAGCGCGACCCGGCCACAGGGATGATAAAAGAGACACGCGTTCTAGCGGATGATCTGACAGGTAAAATAGCTATTATTTCTGACGACATCTGCGATGGGGGCTTTACCTTCATCAAAATAGCAGAACAACTTCGTGCAAAACAGGTCGAGCAAATTATCTTATTCGTAACTCACGGAATCTTCAGTAAAGGAATTGAAGTTTTCGATAATCTCATCGATAGAGTTATCACAACCACGAGTTTCCCACAAAAAACGAGTGCCAAACTCAATGTTATTAATTTTGAATACAATTTTGGAGAGTAAATGATGAATCCCTTAATGGCCATTGATTTCTACAAAGCAGACCACAGACGTCAATATCCTGAAGGCACGGAGTATGTGTATTCAAATTTCACCCCTCGCTCAGCAAGGCTGGCAAATGTACTAGAAGGCTTTGATGAACGAGTGGTATTTCTTGGCTTGCAAGCTTATATAAAGCGAATCCTAATTGAACAGTGGCAGCGAGAATTTTTCGACAAACCCAAAGAAGACGTGCTTAAAAAATATAAGCGACGTATGGATACATCTCTGGGGGAAGATGCTATATCTACAGAGCATATAGAAGCTTTACACGACCTCGGTTACTTACCAATAAAAATTAAAGCCCTTGAAGAAGGCAGTAGGGTGAATATTAAAGTTCCAGTGTTTACTGTAGTTAACACGTTGCCAGAGTTTTTTTGGTTAACAAATTATTTGGAAACCAGCATCAGTGCGGAAGTCTGGAAACCCTGTACCACAGCAACTATAGCTTACGAATATAAGCGTCTCCTAAAAAAATTTGCTGATGATACAGGTGCACCACTAGATTTTTTACCTATTCAGGCTCACGACTTTAGCTTTCGAGGGATGAGTGGAGCTGAGGATGCGGCACTCGCGGGCCTAGGTCATCTTGCTAGCTTTATGGGAACGGATACCGTCGCCGCTATTGATTATGCCGAAGATTATTATAAGGCATCAGAACTTGTAGGTGTCTCTGTCCCAGCCACAGAGCATAGTGTTATGTGTATGGGCACGAAGGAAAGTGAAATAGATACCTTTAAGCGTCTTATTAATGATTTATATCCCCATGGGATCGTCAGTATCGTATCGGATACCTGGGACTTTTGGCAGGTAATTAATGAGTTTGCTAGAGAACTCAAAGACGATATATTAAATCGTAAACGTGATGCCCTAGGATTCTCAAAAGTCGTATTTCGTCCAGATAGTGGAGACCCGGTTAAAGTCATTTGTGGTGACCCCGATGCAAAACCTGGTAGTCCCGAAAACAAAGGTGCTGTCGAATGTCTATGGGATATCTTTGGAGGAAGTGTCACAGAAAAAGGCTATAAACTCTTAAGCGATCGAGTAGGTATTATTTATGGGGATTCTATTACACTACAGCGAGCGGAAGCAATTTTAGCTCAACTAAAAGAAAAAGGTTTTGCTTCAACCAATGTTGTCTTTGGTGTCGGCAGTTATACTTATCAGCATGTAACACGTGATACCTTTGGTTTTGCCATGAAAGCTACTTGGGGTCAAGTCAAAGGCGAAGGCCGCGATATCTTTAAAGATCCTGTCACAGATAAAGGTGAAAAAAAATCTGCAATAGGACTTTTAAGAGTGGAGCAAACAGATAACGGCTTCCAATTATTTGATAAACAAACACCGGAACAAGAGCAACAAGGTATATTTCAGACAGTCTTTCAAGACGGCAAATTGTTAAAGGAAACGACCTTCGAGGAAATTAGAAAAAGATTGGAATATTAATAATTACTAGCAGGCCTTAGGGCCTGTTAACAAATACCACATGAGCAAACTTTTAACATAAGCAAAACAACAATATGAGCGAAGAAGAGTATTTAAAAAATTATAATATTCACGATTATGATATTCCCCTATCGACTGTCGATATGGCAATTTTTTCGCTAATAGAAGGAGAACTTAACATTCTTCTCGTACGCAGGAAACAACAACCTTGCAAAGGTATGTGGGCATTACCCGGAGGGTTTATTGATCTTGCTCTTGACAAAACAGTCGACGACGCAGCACAACGAAAACTACAAGAAAAAACCGGCCTTAAATCTGCCTATCTGGAACAAGTAGAAACTATTGGTTCCCCTTCTCGAGATCCGCGAGGATGGGCGTTAACTGTTTTGTACTTTGCATTAATTGACATTACCAAAATTAACGATAATGAATTAGAAGAGAATACTAAATGGCTATCGGTTAGGGATTTAGATCAGACTAAGTTGGCTTTTGATCACAATCTCATTGTACATAAAGCGCTGGATCGTTTGCGTGCCAAGGCGTGCTATACAGCCCTACCTATAGAACTAATGCCTAGCGAATTTACCCTCAGCGAATTACAAGCTGTATTTAGCACTATTTTAAATAGAGAATTTCAAGCCAAGTCATTTCGACAACGAGTACTATCTGCAAAAATGGTAGAAGAAACAGGGAAAAGTAAAATAAGCGGTAAAAGACCTGCCAAGCTTTATCGTTCAACTGAAATTGATCGTGATACTTATTTTTCACGGCCTTTGTTAGATAAAGGTTCTTAGTGTTTTTCTAGTGAATAATTAACCTCGATAAAATGATTATAGAAATCAAAAAAGTAAATTAATTTACGCCCTAATCATCCACTTGTTTTATATGCCAAATAAAAAATACAACATTTTCTATTGTTATCACACCAATAGTTTAAAGAAAGTCACAAACAGAACATCAGAAAAAATAGGTGAGATAATTTTATGTATAAAGCCAGTATTAACACACCCTCAGTCAACACGCCTTCAACTGTCGGCAGTGTCAACAGCTATTCCACAAGCTCTACCCCTTACGAAAGCAGTCGAACAAGAAGCCCCGTAATGATTAGTGCGCCAGGCAGCAATGCACGTTCAGGACACAACTCAGGTGCTAGCACGCCAAACTCGGACAATTACAACTCCGAAGATGACACTAGAGTTACTGTCAACCAAAATTATGGGAGCGGACCTGTAGACTATGCGTCAATTTCCGCACGAGAGCATGCACGCCAAATAAGGGAACGCCTTTATTCTGATTCTGATGTAGAAATAGAAAGTTCTGAATCAGAAGGGCACTTACCTTATAATTTATCATCGGATGATGATCGCAGTACTATAACAGGAAGTGGAGCATCAACTCCATCTAGCACTGGGGCTTACTCAAGTGGTAGCGATTCGGAAACCGAGGAAATATACCACCCATTGCCCCGCTCTAGAAATAGATAACTCTAATAATATCTAATCAATCCCGTTAATCAGCACACATAGTTACCTAATACTGATACATTGCCGAATATTGTAAAAATTTGATTAAGGCTCACAATAAATTTATTGGGTGAGCCCTTAAATGATGCTACTTGACTTTGCCACCTATAAAAGAATCACACCAAAACTACCACATCAAATCATCGGGAATCTCAAACTGGGCGTAGTAATCATCATCACCATCTGTAGAGGAATCTTTTGCCTCAGTATTTTCCTTATTATCAACCGTAGTGGTATTCCTATTGTAAACAAGGATGGTGCCTTCTTCGTCTCGCTCTAATATTTTATCTGCCACTGCCAAGGGGATAATTTCATAACCTTCGCCTAGACGAGCAATACATAGGCGCCCATCACTAATTTGGTCTAACAGTTTTTCGGTGACATATATTTTTTTAATCTGGGTACCATCTTTAAAGTTATAACTGACTTCGCCATTTTTACGGCTAATTTTGTTGAGCTGAATAAGCTGAATAATTTGCGCAGCAATCGCTTTTTGATCTGCTTTAAGTTTACGCTCTAAATTGAGCTGACGGTCTTTCTCTTGCTTTTCTAGCATTGCTTGGCGAGCATTGGCTTTACTTTCGTCTAAGGTCTTCTCTTTCGAGCGTAATTGCTCATTCTTCTTTTTCCTCTGGCTTTTACTTATTTGCTTCGCCTTTTTCTTATCTATCAGCCCTGCTCCCAGCAACTGATCCTGCAAGGATTTACTCATGATCTTCACCAACTTTAATTAACTGAGAAAATTTGTAGGGCGCTCTTTACTCCCTACAAATTAGTAATAAATATTTGATTAGGGTTAAGACTCAGACAAACGAGCCGCTAGCTGTTTTGCTATCGACAGACTCAACTCATTAAGTGTTCTATTTATTGCTGCGACATAATCATCGGCACTCTTAGAGTTTGTTGCCTGTTCGATATTTTTAGAACCCACAAGAACAGCCGTATTTCCCTTTTTATTTAGCACCGTCCATTTTGCTTTAAGACGAACTTTATCACCCTGCTTACCGGCTAATTCATCAAACACAATGCGTATTTGATAGTCTGGACGTATACGATTGTCCCAAGGAAAAGACCACACCGCATCTAAGTTTAAAATATTGGAAATATCATCGGCCAATACACGGTTAATCGACTCTTTAAAACTACCAGCCCACGCATGGTAACCAAGGATTTTAACTCTCTGCGTTTCAGTTAAACTAATAACTGACGGATTATCCAAATATTCTGGAAGCGTCACTGGGGCAATACCAATAGTCGTTCCCTTATTATTAAAGGAAACTTTTTCTGGTGACGGATGAGCAAATAACGAATAAAAGCTCGTTGCAGGACCGCTGGACGTGCAACTTTGCAACAAAAAGACAATACTGCTGATGATAATAGTATTTAAAAAACGTTTGTAATTACTCATCTTTTTTCGCTCCAGAAATCAGCGAATTAGGATGACGGTTAAGTTCATTCATAAACAGTTCCAATGATTTGGCGGCGTCGCCAACAGATTTCAGCATGTCATTTAATTCGTACTTCAATTCAGAATCTGGAGCGATTGCCTGATCCACAGTCTTCATTGTATCTGCCATTTGTTGTAAGGCTTGGTTAGCAGCTTGTAAGGTTTGCTCAAGATTGGCAACAGCACCGTCCACTTTGCCCGCAGTATTTTCTTTTTCCAAAGTGCTCAGTATTTTATTTAAACTGGCCATACTACCCGCTAAATCATTACCAATTTGATCGATAGGAATGGCATTTACTTTCGTTAATACCTCAGAAACTTGTTTGGTGATAAGATCGATCGAGTCGTCGGTTATGGTAGGAATCTCCGAATAGTTTTTGCCTCGAATTAATGCCGCATCAGAATTATCATCGAAAAACGCGAGATCGATAAAACGAGATCCCGTAATTAAACTTGCGACTTTCATCTGTCCACGTAGCCCTTGCTTAATCATACCATCCATTTTTTCATCAACTTCTTCTCGGCTTGGCGAAGTATTGGGCTCTAAACGCTGAGGCTCCATGGAAATATAAACATAAAGGTTTTTATCCGTATTGTCAGAATTTGCTAGCTTGATATCTACAACCTCGCCCACTTTTATACCACGAAATTCTACTGGTGCACCGACACTTAATCCTCTTAAGGAGCCCGAAAATTTAAGTACGTAAAAGTACTCAATATCAAACTGCCCCTCTAACACCGATTCTCTATCAGGATGTAAATAAAAACGATGGGTTGGATCAGCCTGTTTACTTTTTTCATAATCTGCCGCGTTATCAAATGCGATACCGCCATTAATTAGTGATACAAGAGACTCCATTCGCGCTTTAATACCACTGGCATTAACACTGACACCAAAACCGCTGACATTCCAAAAACGACTGCGCTCCGTAACTATCTCGTCGTGAGGAGCACGAATAAAAATATGGACGTCAACAGCCTCACTGTTTTTTGATAAGTTATATCCGGTAATTTCACCAACACGAATTTGCCTAAAATATATGGGGGAGCCTATTTGCAGTCGACCCAGCTCTTCTGCCTGCAAAACATATTGAGTACCTGGCTCATCTGATTCAAAAGCGGGAGATTCATTTAAGCCTTCAAATTTAGTTCTTCTACGACCTTTCTCACCCGGATCCATTAAAATATATACGCCGGAAATTAAGGTTCCAAGGTTTGAAACACCGGCAGTGCTTATACGAGGCGTTACCACCCAAAATCGCGTATTTTCACTGAGATGAGATGACACACTACTATCTAATTCAGCTGTGACAACTACTGATTTTAAATCTGGACTTAAACGCAGCGACTTAACTTTCCCCACTTCAACGTTTTTTAATTTAATCAATGTTTGACCTGCGATAATATCCGAGGCTTGAGCAAAAGTAATTTGTATTTCTGTGCCCTTTTCTATACGCGCTTGCACTGCAATCCAAATAGCAATAGCTAAGGCGACGATAGGTACAATCCAAACAGGTGATATACCGTGAATTTTTTTTACAACTGCTTTATTTATCATTTTGTTTTTCTAATCCATCCCACAATAATCGCGGGTCAAACGTTTCTGCTGCAATCATGGTCAGCACGACAACGGCACCAAAAGCAATAATTGCCGCCTCTGGCTCAACGGTGTAAACGAAGCCAAATTGCACAATAGCAGTAAAGATAGTGACCACAAAAACATCCACCATTGACCAACGTCCCACTACTTCTATAACTCGATACAAAAAGGTGCGATGCTTTATTCCCGTCGTCCAGCCGGCGTAAACCGAGATAATAAGATAAGCCAGAATCACAAGTTTCAATACTGGCACTAACACACTAGCTGTAAAAACCACGAGAGCTATCCAATATAAACCAGCACCAACAAGAGCAATGACACCAGAGATTATGGTGTCTGTCTCTGTAATCCCCAAAGAGGTGTAGGTCATAATCGGCAATACGTTGGCAGGAATATATAGAATAATGGATGCCACGACAAAAGCTGTCGACTTCTGCAAACTATTGGGCACACGCTTATGAATCGCACTCATACAACGAGGACACTCACCTTTACTATCAACAATGGACTCCCCCACCATCGCCTGACAGATGTGGCAATCGTGAACCACTTCTTGATCTGACTGGGTAAAATAATTGTTAGGATTCATCCACGACCAAATATTGCGCCTGTCCATTTTTAAATAGGCTAAAATCAGTACACCGACCAGTAAAAACAGCGCATAGGCGCCGAGCTCTAACTTTAGATACGCCATATCTGCCATCTTGACCGAGGCAACCACAACACTGAGTAAAAAAACCTCTAACATACTCCACGACTGGGCTTGCACAAGCCAACGCAAGATCACCGACTGGCCAGGAACTTTGCGATTAAAGTTGTACGGTATCAATAAGTAAAGAAAGGCAAAGATTTCAAATAGAGGAAATAAAAAGATGGTGGTGATAACCATCGCCGCCAAAATCCAATTACCACGCTCAAACAACGCCCAAAAACCATCGAGAATAGTAATGGTTTTACTCTGCGCCCCAATTTCAAGTGTTAGAAACGGTGCAAACTGACTAACAAGAAATAATAAGGCTGCAGTTATTGCTAAAGCACTAGCAGATTGCAACCACTTACCATAACCAATATGAAGAACATTATTACAAACACAGCATACCATTTCGTGCTCAGGAGAAACTGCCACAACTGCTTGCAGCTCACCGCAGTCATGGCACATTAGCCAGTCTTTGTGTTCAGCATGCACCTTAGATCCCTCTTAGCAAAAAAATATACGACATAATTAAAGTATAGTGTGTTGAGGTTTTATATTTGGCCACCGGCAATTTTAGAAAATTGATTTTTCAACCAAGGCAAACTATCGACTCGGCGTAATCCCTCATTTCGAAGCCAGCGCAATGCCACATTATCCGAGCCAAATAAACGCTTAAATCCCTCCATAGTAGACATTGCCAGTAAATTGTGAGGCTGACGACGACGCTCATAACGCTTAATAATAGATATATCTGACAGAGGAAGCTTCCTCGTTACTGCGCGCTCAATTTCTTCACAAAGCACTTTGACATCATAAAGCCCCATATTCGCACCTTGCCCCGCAAGAGGATGAATTGTGTGCGCGGCATCCCCAACCAATACCACTCCATTAGTCACATAGCGCTTAGCATGACGCTGAGTAAGAGCAATACTTAGTCGCTTATCCGCCTGTGTTACTTCGCCAAGTTTATATTCAAAGGCTCGACTTAATTCGCGACAAAAAGCCTTATCGTCAAGCGCCATCATTTTTTCAGCAGCGGCATGCTTTATAGACCATACAATAGAGCAATAATTCTCCTTGCCAGGCTCGCCTAGCGGGAGAAATGCAAGGGGACCATCATCGGTGAAACGCTGCCGAGCGGTAAATTGATGTTTTTTCTCAGTCATTACTGTGGTAACAATAGCGCTGTGGCCATAATCCCACTGGTTGGTGGCAAAACCTGCTAAATCTCTAATATGAGACTTAGCGCCATCGGCAGCGACAATCAGAGGAGCACTTAATACCTCACCATTATCAAGGCGAATACTGGAAATATCAGAGTGATTCTCAAGCGCTTCAACCTTACGTCCTAGGTATAGGGCTGTTTGACTAACCTTATCCAGCTGCTTGTACAAAACCGAAAGCAATACGGAGTTTTCTACAATATGACCAAGGTTATCAGCATCAATATCATGGCTATTAAAACGAATATTACCAGTACCCTCACCATCCCACACAAACATTTCGTAGTAGGGACAGGCACGCTCAGCCAATACTGCAGGCCATATTCCTAGATCTGAAAATATTTTTTCAGAGGCTTTGGATAAGGCAACAACTCGAGGATCATAACCATCCACCTTCGGCTCTTCAAGATTAGCGAATCCAGCATCCACCAGAGCGATATTTAACTCTGGCGCATGCTGAGCTACAAGATTAGCCAAACTAATACCTATCAAGCCACCACCGACAATCACGAGATCAAAGCTGGTGTTATCATCGTTAATCATTGCTTAAATGTAAATTCCTTTGCAGTTATTAATAAATGTAGACATTAGAAAATTCGAGCGCCTTTTCCCATCATGCGATTAAAAAACGTATCTTTCGCTGGTTGAAATAAACCCAAACCAAGTAGACCTACATTACGTAACGCTTGTGCCGCCTTATTCTCATTAGTAAACAGACGATTAAAATTATGGCTCATATTTACTGTGAGCCACTGATCAGATTGTTGATTTGCAACATACTCTTGCAAACCTTGTAGCTGGCCTAAAGGTTCTCCTCGCTGTTGTTGCTTAGCAAGTTGATTAGACAGATGTAAACAATCACGCAGAGCCAAATTAAAGCCTTGCCCTGCTACTGGATGCAGGTAGTGCGCAGCATTTCCCATGAGTACCATAGATGAACGCACTTGTTCTTTCGCAATCACACATTTGAGAGAATAATGATGACGCTCACCAACTTTTGTAAAGTGACCGAGCCGATAGCCAAAAGCACTCTGTAGATTTGTTAGGAAAGTGTGGTCATCCCAACCCATCACTTCATCTACTTTACTTTTAGGTGTCGTCCACACCAAAGCCGATTTCGAAGCACTGTTTCTTGCTCCCAAAGGTAACAAAGCGAGCGGGCCGGATTCAGTGAAACGCTCATAAGCAACACCATGGTGTGCATGTTCAAACTCAACATTCGCAATTACAGCCACCTGGTGATAATCATCTTCTTCTGTGGCAATACCCATTTTTTGTCGTAATTCAGATTCAGCGCCATCTGCTACCACTAGCAGATCACAATTAAGCTCACGAGGAAAATGGCTAGCCCCCCTGCTCACATTGCTTCCATCTAGCTCAATAGTGGCACCACCTGAATGAAAGCTTATATTTTTAGCATTCGCAGGAGCGAAGATTTCAATGTTAGGTAGTTGAGCAGTTTTCTGCGCCAGACAATATCCTAACCATCGGTTATCTACCACAAAACCCAGGGACTGGTTGTTGTTATCCTGTTCAGCATAGGAAGTTGCACCGAAGTGTCCACGATCAGTCACATGCACTCTGCTAATAGGCGTGATGTGCTGTTGGATATCACACCATAAACCAAGCTGCTTAAAAATTGTTGCACTATTGCTCGATATCGCGGTTGAACGCTCATCAAAGCTAGGTTGGTACATTTTTTTTGTGTGTGACTGAGATGTGTCTAAAGGGTAGTGCTCGATAATGCTGATACGAGCGTCAGGGATTTTATGAGCAACGAGTAATGCCAGCGACAGCCCCACCATTCCGCCGCCGACAATAGCCACATCCGTTTGGAGTGACCCTTCTTGATAATTAGCCTGATGGGTAGATGTTTCAAGTCTATCTGCACTCATTAGCTGGCCATCAAAGCCTCTATTTGGTCGATACTTTTAGGCACGTCAGCCGATAAAATATGATGGCCATCCTTAGTCACCAATACATCATCTTCAATACGAATTCCAATACCACGCCATTTAGCTGGCACATCAGTGTTATCTGGTGAAATATAAATCCCAGGCTCTACTGTCATCACCATACCTGCTTCCAGCACGCGCCATTCGCCACCAACTTTGTAGTCACCAACATCGTGAACGTCCATGCCGATCCAGTGGCCAATACGGTGCATGTAAAAGTCTTTATAAGCTTCCTGCTCAATTAACTCGTCTACATCACCTTGCAGCAGCCCCAGGCCCACTAGGCCTTCGGTAATTACTTTTACTGATGCGTCATGAGGTTCATTCCAGTGGTTACCCGGCACAACCTTGTCAATAGCCGCTAGTTGGGCCGCCAGTACAACTTCATATACCGCCGCTTGCTCTTTGCTAAATTTGCCATTCACAGGAAATGTCCTGGTGATATCCGAGGCATAATTCTCATATTCACACCCGGCGTCAATTAATACTAAGTCGCCAGACTTCAATTTATCTCCATTCCCTACGTAGTGCAAAATACAAGCATTTTTACCGCCACCGACAATGGCGTTATAAGCTTGGTAACGTCCACCTTGCATAGCACAGACATGCATAATTTCAGCTTCCAACTGATACTCCAGCATACCGGGCTTACAGATTTCCATAGCGCGCTTATGAGCCGATGCCGAAATTTGCGCAGCTCGCTCCATAATTCTTGATTCTTCCGCGCTTTTGTACAAACGAACATCGTGCAAGATATGATCTAAATCTAAGAATTCACCTGGGGATGAAGCACCTGCACGCACATTCGCACGAATGGCATTGACCCAATCCATAACATGTTTATCAAATGCCGCATTTTTACCTAAGGTATAATAAACACGTTCGCGTCCTTCAATCAGACCGGGCAGAATTTCATCAATATCCCCAATAGGAAAAGCATCGTCGGCGCCATAGTGAGCGCAAACACCTTCTGGGCCTTCACGAAAGCCATCCCAAATTTCCCGCTCCCGATCTTTTTCACGGCAAAAATAGACCACCTCGCCATGTTCTCTCTCAGGAATCAGCACCAGCACAGATTCAGGCTCTTGGAAGCCAGAGAGGTATAAAAAATCGCTGTCTTGACGGAAGGGATAATCAGTATCACGACTGCGCACCTTTTCACTTCCCGAAGGCAAAATAGCAATGCTATTAGGCTCCATCATGCTCATTAGTTGCTTACGTCGACGGCTGTATTCTGCTTTACTAATACTCATATTTTAGTGAACCACATTATTCTTATCATTTGCGCTATTGTCATTTGAGTCATTCTGATTTGAGTTACTCTCAGATAATTCAGTATAAACCGTTAGCACAGCTACTTTGACATACTCTACAAGTTCTAACCAATAGGCCTCATTTTCTTCTAGATCGTCATCTTCGTCTACGCTTACCAAGCTTATTTGCGCTAAATCGCGCAATGCATCGGCTACTTCGGGGCTTAGGCTTGCTTCGCCACTCAAACCTGAGACACCTAATCCGTGCAACAAGCCTTGACACCAGTATCCAAGTTCTTGGGTGCGCCGAGTAATCGTCGACTCATCTCCTGGCAACATAGGCATGAAGGAAAAATTCACATCTTCAAGCAGACGTGCGGTCAATTCGTAGAGTGCAATTAAATTACTCTGCTGCTCCTCATTTAAGGTAATGTGAGCAAGATCCATAAAGTCTAAAGCAACACTTCGCCACTCTTCTTCTGACAAGGCCTTGCCACCGCATAATAGACCGCAGAGCATACCCTGCAGCTCAGCCGGTGAGTTAACTGAGCCAATATTGAGGAGCATTTCATTAAGGACAAAAAAGTCGAGGTTGTTTTGCATATTGTATTTCCAAAAATCTAGCATGAAATGCTACCATTTTTGCGCTATCAAAGGATCAAAATATGAGTAGTTACCCAGCTTTTTTGATAAAAAAGCTATACTTTTCTAGAATTCACTTTAACATCGGTAAGTGCGCCTTAGAAAACATACATATAACACAACAAAGTATAGAATTAATGCAGTGTTAGTAATATCGCTATGGCAACTGATGCCTGTTGTAGCCAGTGTTTATATGACCCAGAACGCAAGATACAAAGCCAGAATTTAATACTTAAGTTAACAGTCAATTAGTCAGTATAAGAAAGGTACGATTGAAAACATGGCCACGTCGTTGATTAAAAATGTGGAAGGTAAGCTCGATGAGCTTATTCGTATTTGCAGTCGCCTGGAGAAAGAGAACTCAACCTTGAGAGCAAAAGAAGAAGGTTGGCAGCAAGAACGCAAGCGCCTTATGGAAAAAAATGAAATTGCCAGGGCGCGGGTTGAAGCCATGATACAACATTTAAAGACATTAGAAACGGAGTCTTGAGAGAATTGATATGAGTGAAGTTTCCACAGCATACGTCCATATATTGGAGAAGGAATACCAAGTTGCTTGTCCACATGATGAACGTCCCGCACTTAATCGAGCGGCGGCGGAACTGGATAAGCGTATGCGCGCCATTAAGTCTTCAGGCACAATCGTGGGGCTGGAACGCATTGCCGTAATGACAGCATTAAATTTATGCCATGAACTGCAAAAAGTTCAACGTAATACTCCACCGGATGATACAGAAGCGCTTGAGCGAATTGCCAAAAAGCTTGATGAGGCTTTAGGCAAAGAATAAATTGCATGAGAGTCCCTGGTTTCAATCTAGAGATTCTCTTGACTACCCTTGGCACTGGATTGACACAAGTAAAGCTCAATATAATCGATACTTTTAAAATTTACATAGATTAATTGAACTTTCCTTAAAGTTATAAGTATCTTTCACAAAGCTTTAACAATTTAAACTTTATTCTCATTTTACCTTTGTCAAGACTACCCCTGAAAATTCTCAGTGCTATACTCGTTAATAACCTGAGGTGTTTGCCAGTTGGCTATATCCCTGAGCCGATAATACCTTTTTCGGAGGTGATGTGTTTTATTGGTGTGCATATCCGCTAGACGGAGAGCCTTATATACTGCCGTCCCCTCCCCCTTGAACTCTTCGGTTCAAGGTTATGCCAACAGCGGCATCTTGGGCCATTTAATTTCTTATCACTTTATTAGTATGCATAAAAAATTTATTGCATAACACGATGATATTATTCTTTGAATAAATCTACTGTTCGTCACCTTACCCGAAAGAAGAGACAAGCACTTTCTGTTCAGCAACAAAGGTTAGCTTCCCAAAGACTTTTGCTTAAACTGGCACAGCACCCCCTTTTTCGAAATGCAAAAAATATTGGCTTTTATATTGCGAGTGACGGTGAAATTTCACCCGACCAACTTTTGTCACTAGCTTTGAAGCTAGGCAAACACTGCTATCTGCCTTCTGTAAAAGAAAAAGGAAACATGACTTTTCGCCTATACCAAGGGAAAAGTAAGCTGGTTACAAATCGTTATGGAATTTCGCAACCTGATATTACCTGCCAAATAATAGCAGCACATCAACTTGATCTAGTCTTCGTTCCACTCGTTGCGTTTGACCAAAGGGGCAATCGCTTAGGAATGGGAGGTGGATATTATGATCGTTACTTTGCGTTTAAAAAAAGATATAGCCGTTTGGGGCCAGATTTAGTCGGCTTGGCTCACCGATGCCAACAGGTAGATGGTCTTGTATCAGATATTTGGGATATCCCAATGCGTTGTATAGCGACAGACGAAAGAATACAGAGAGTTTTTAAAGGTTAGCGAAGGAAGTGACTTTAATGCCAGAGGCTATACTACTTATCACTTCCATATCCATTTTGCTTTACTATTATTTTTATATTGTTACTTTCCTTGTTGTAACGCCACGGGTGTTTCTTGTTCAGAATAGCCAAGCATATCTGAGACATTAACCGTGCTCAGTAACAAGCCCAAAACGAACACAATAGCGGCTAAAGTCAATACATCATTTTTCATAACACGGCCCTAATGACTACTTTTGTAATTTATAGTTGTGTTAAATGGATTTTAAGGTTTAAAAGAAAGTAGATTTATACAGCTTTCGTCTAAATCTTTCAAACCGCATCTAAATCCCTTGACTGATCACATTTTAACCATAGACTACATTTTTCAAAAAAAAAAGCTGCCACACTATTATAACTAGTGAAATATAGCGATAGTAAGTGTTCACGTGAAAATTCTAGAAACTCTTAGCAAAATTTATGAAAAAAATTGCATTTACCCCATAATTTATGATTATCAATAACCAAACTGCACGAAATATTCGAAAGTTGATAACTCAAACCGCTATGATTTCGAAAGAACCTTCGCTAATACAGGCCATACATTTTCCAATACAATAGGTTGTCCCTCCGCTCGGGGATGGATACCATCCTCTTGCATCAAAGTTGGGTAACCTGCCACTTTATCCAACAGAAATGGCACCAGAGGCAGCTTATACTTATCTGCCAAAGTCTGGTATTGCTGAAAAAATGGTTGTGTATAACGACGTCCTAAATTGGGAGGGATTTGAATACCAATTAACACGACTTGGGCACCCGAAGAGGTAGCCATCGTGATTAACCGATCAAGGTTTTTTGTGATATACGAGACCGGCTTACCTTGTAAACCGTCATTTCCCCCCAATTCAAGCATAACAATATCTGGGTTGTGCGAGGCCAACGACTGCTTCATGATTTGAATGCCTGCCGCAGTTGTTGCTCCACTGACCGAAGCATTGATGACTTGGTAGGGATAGTTGTTATCCTTCAGCTTTTCTCTCAGCAGGTGAACCCAGCCCTGCTGAGCAGATAATTTATAGGCAGCACTCAGGCTATCGCCAACCACAAGGATCTTTTTCTGCGTTTGGGCATCCAAAGGCGCTTGTTGCTGCGAATAAACGCTGATTGAAAATGTGAAACATACTAATGTCAGTACCAATAGACTAAGGTGAAGCAACCTAGCTGCAATATTTTGTCTGTGCATGTTTTGTTTTAGCGTGTTTGACTTCAAATAGGAATAATGCATGATCAAAGCTCTACAATTACATCAACAAGTGCCAATATCTGATGGAAGTTTGCACATTTTAAAAGGCGTTAGCTTGGAAATCGAAGCCGGCGAAACCGTGGCCATTGTTGGCGCTTCAGGCTCAGGCAAATCAACCTTACTTGGCATGCTCGCAGGCTTGGACATTCCCAGTGCAGGGAAAGTTTACTTGAATCAACACGAAATTACACAGCTCGATGAGGAAGCCCGCGCTCAAGTTCGCAGCCAGTTAGTGTCTTTTGTTTTTCAGAACTTTCAGCTACTGGGCAGCCTCAATGCTCTAGAGAATGTTATGCTGCCACTGGAATTGCGCGGAGAAGATAATCCAGAAGATAAAGCCAAACACTATTTAAATCGCGTAGGCCTGGAACAGCGTATCGACCACTACCCGAACCAACTGTCCGGTGGTGAACAACAACGAGTTGCACTCGCACGTGCCTTTGCGTGCGAAGCTCCCATCATTTTTGCCGACGAACCAACTGGTAATCTCGACACACAGACGGGAGAGAAAGTAGCCCAGTTGCTGTTCGATCTCAATAAGGAAACGGGCACCACACTTGTTTTAGTCACTCACTCCCAGGCATTGGCAGAAAAATGTGACAGACAATTAGAAATGCGTTCCGGCGAGCTATTAGAAGCCGTATAAGTACCAGCCAGAACTTGTGATTGAATGAGTGTAAACAGTCTCTGGACAATATAAGCGAGTAAAGCGAAATCATACATTATGAAAACCTCTTCTTTGGTACGCATGCGCGTGGCACAAAAACTTCTTTGGCGAGACTGGAAAAGCGGTGAGCTGAATATTCTGCTCGCCTCACTTCTATTAGCGGTAGCAACCGTTACCAGTATTAGCCTGTTCACTAGCCGCATACATAATTCCATCAACGAGGAAGCCTCCCACTTTCTCGCGGCGGACGCCAAAATCTCAGGCTCACAAATTATTCCTAACAACTGGCGAGATGAAGCTTTAGAGGCAGGCATCCAAACAGCTCATATCACCCGCTTTCGTGCGATGACATTTTTTAACGATGAAATGACACTCACACAAGTAAAGGCGGTTTCTGATAACTATCCGCTTAAGGGTGAGCTATCCATTTCGGATCAACCCTATCAAGCGAGTACTCAAGTTGCTCATGGCCCCAGACCAGGAGAGGCTTGGTTGGCGCCAAGACTCTTTGGCGTGCTAGGGGTGCAGCCCGGCGACAAAGTGAGCATTGGGGACGCAGACTTTACCGTCTCAGCATCGCTCAACAAGGAGCCTGATAGCGGCCAGAGTTTATTCGGTGTATCTCCTCGCGTGATGATCAATATCGAAGACGTAGAGCGCACTCGCTCCGTGCAAGTGGGCAGTCGCGTGGGCTACGATCTTTTACTCAAAGCTGATGATCAATATATTGCTAACTTCAAAGCCTTGGTGGAAAGTCAGCTGGGAGAGCATTTTAGGTGGACAGGCATTGAATCCGAAAATCGTGGTATCGGTAGTGCCCTCTCTCGAGCAGAGCGCTTTTTATTACTTACAGGCTGTCTAAGTGTGGTTTTATCTGGTGTTGCCATTGCATTAGCTGCAAGACGTTATGCGAAAAGGCAACACAATCAAGTCGCTATATTAAAAACCCTGGGCACAAGCCCCCGTAATATCCTTGGTCTTTATAGCTTACATATCTTATTAATTGGCTTGTTGAGCTTGATTATTGGTGCTTTCTTAGGGTGGTTCCTGCACTGGGGTATTATCACTGCACTGGGAAGCTTGATCCCCACTGAATTGGCGGCACCGTCGCTAACGGCTTACTCTACAGGAGCCATTACAGGCTTTATTGCTTTATGGGCGTTCGCGGCACCTCCCATCTTCTCTTTGCATCAGGTGTTACCAGCGAGCATCTTACGTGAAGAAAAAGATCAGACCCTATCGGCAGGCTGGAGTGGCGGAATTGGTGCCCTAGCAATACTTGTTCTTATGTTTTTTTATAGTCGAGATATTCAACTTACTCTGATCGTCGCTGCAGGGGTTAGTGCCTGTCTTCTGGGTGTAGGCTCACTTTCGGCCATACTAATACTGTTAACTAAAAAAATCGGCAAAAAACTTAGCTACACTTGGCGCTTGGGGCTGTCGAACTTACAGCGCCACCAGCGTTTCAACGCGTTGCAGATTATGATTTTCTCTGTACTGCTAATGCTACTTTTTATCTTGCTCACAGTGCGCACTACCTTGATTGGACAATGGCAACAGCAATTACCTGAAAATACGCCGAACCACTTTGCATTTAATATTTTTCCCGAAGAAACGGATGCGATAAAACGTTTCTTTGACGAGCAGTCCATACTTCCCAACCCCTTCTACCCTATGACTAGAGGTAGGGTTATAAAGGTCAATGACAAGGAAACTAGTGAGATTCTCAAAGATAGTGATAGCGGTATTAATTATGTTCGAGAACTTAACCTGACCTGGTCTCTCACTCCCGGCGAAGACAATCAGATTATCGCCGGCGAATGGTGGGACGACCAAACAGAAACATCGGGTGAACTACTTGTTTCTGCTGAGGAAGATTATGCCGCAGGTTTAGGCATTACCATCGGCGATAGCATCGAGTTTAGTGTCGCAGGAGAAAAAATAACCGCACGCGTAAGCAGTATTAGATCGGTTCAATGGGACTCCATGAACCCCAATTTCTACATGATTTTCAATCAAGCCATTCTAAATGGCGTTGGAGCAAATTGGATTACCAGTTTTTACCTAACGCCAGAACAAAAACCCTTTTTAAATAAGTTGAGCAGATCCTTTCCGACGGTATCCCTGGTAGAGCTGGATCAAACCATCGGCCAGATACAAAGCATTATCAGCAAGGTATCCATGGCGATAGAATTTATTCTGTTTCTTGTATTAGCATCCGGATTTCTGGTGCTCATCACGAGTATACAGGCCACCCTCGATGTTCGTTTCCAAGAAAGCGCCATATTCCGTACACTGGGGGCCAACCGCAAGCTAGTGCGTAAAACCTTACTTATTGAATTCTGTACTCTCGGCTGGTTAGCTGGGTTACTTGCAACATTCGGCACAGAGTTATGTATGTATTTCCTACAAACACGGGTATTTAGTTTAGATTATACAAGCCAGCCCCTGTTATGGGTTTGGGGGCCTTTGCTTAGCGCATTGTTGATAGGCACTATTGGCTGGACTTCTACCAGGAGCGTCACCAATACACCTCCGCTCAATGTGTTAAGGGCTATATAAAGAGTCTACTATGTTTTCATCCCCGAAATGGGCAAAATTCTTCTTAAGCCTTTATCCGCCTTATATTGGTGCCGGTATTCGTATAGATTTTGTCCGCGATGACTGGAAAGAAATACACGCCTCTATGAAAATGCATTGGTACAACCGCAATGCTTTTGGTACGCATTTTGGTGGCAGTTTATATTCAATGGTAGATCCTCAATACCTCCTTATGTTGCTGCATCTGCTGGGCAAGGATTACATTGTGTGGGATAAATCGGCAGATATTAATTTTGTCAAACCCGGCAAAGGAACATTGAAAGCAAAGTTTTTAATTACAGATAAAGATCTTGAAGACATCAAGAAAAACACTGCCGACAATCAAAAATATCTACCGAACTTTTATGTTAGAGTTTTCGACGAAGACAATGACACGGTTGCCGAAATTAATAAAACCGTTTACGTTAGAAAAAAGAAAGCGAGACACTCCTAGACACTAACTAGTGTCAATCCATAAACAGACCCTAGTAAGCCTAAAAGGATACAGTGCCCTAGACCGATGACAACATGTTGTTGATCTAGCAGACGTGTTTGCGGATTGAAACTAAAGAATAACAAGGTAATTCACATGATAAAATCCCGTGCTGCTGTCGCTCTTGCTGCAGGTGCCCCTCTCTCAATCGCAGAAGTTGATGTTGCTGGCCCCAGGAAAGGCGAAGTACTCGTTAAAATTGTTGCTACTGGCGTATGTCACACTGACGCATTTACCTTATCCGGTGCTGATCCAGAAGGTTTATTTCCCAGTATTCTCGGGCATGAAGGTGGCGGTATTGTGGTAGAAGTGGGTGAAGGCGTTACCAGCGTTGCAGTGGACGATCACGTCATTCCGCTTTACACACCTGAGTGTGGCAAGTGTAAGTTTTGTACCAGTGGCAAAACAAACCTTTGCCAAGCTATTCGCACAACACAAGGCCAGGGGCTGATGCCAGACGGTACTAGCCGTTTCTCCCTAGAAGGTAAGCCTCTTTTCCACTATATGGGAACCTCAACATTTTCAGAATATACAATTGTTCCAGAAATCGCACTGGCGAAAATTAGCAAGTCAGCACCTTTGGATAAAGCCTGTTTACTCGGTTGCGGTGTTACCACAGGCATAGGTGCTGTGCTCAACACAGCCAAGGTAGAAGCTGGATCGACAGTGGCTATTTTTGGCCTCGGAGGTATTGGTTTATCCGCTATCATTGGTGCTGTTATGGCAAAGGCCGAAAGAATAGTGGCGGTCGATATTAATACCAGTAAATTTGATATCGCCAAAAAGTTTGGTGCTACTGACTGCATTAATCCACAAGATTATGATAAGCCGATACAAGAGGTTATCGTCGATCTTACTGATGGCGGCGTCGATTACTCATTTGAATGTATCGGTAATGTTAATGTGATGCGCTCGGCTTTGGAGTGCTGTCACAAAGGTTGGGGCGAATCTATTATCATCGGTGTAGCAGGCGCTGGAGAAGAAATATCAACACGCCCATTCCAATTGGTAACAGGACGCTCATGGCGAGGCACGGCCTTTGGCGGAGTCAAGGGCCGCAGTGATCTCCCAGGCTATGTCGATAAATATATGGCAGGCCATATACCGCTGGACGATTTTGTCACACACACTATGCCCTTGAGCGATATCAACCAAGCTTTTGACCTCATGCACGAAGGCAAAAGCATCCGCTCGGTTGTTATGTTCGACGCGTAACACAATCAACAAGCCCGTCGTCTAAACACTAGAGAATAACATTTTTACCATGTGCATTTGGCGACGACTCGCTAACAAGAGCAATAAACTTTTTGTTAGCGAGAACACTAAAAACAAGGATATTCCATGGCAACTATCGAACTTATCTCAAGTGTCCTCTGCTTTGATGGTAAACAAGAACGCTACAAACACTGGTCAAATAGCAATAACTGTGAAATGACCTTCAGCGTTTATCTTCCGGCACAGATTAATGATCAAAATAAAGCGCCTGTTTTATATTGGCTTTCAGGCTTAACCTGTACCGATGAAAACTTTGTACAAAAAGCAGGAGCGCAGCGATGTGCCTCTGAATTAGGCATAATAGTGGTAGCACCTGATACCTCCCCTAGAGGAGAAGAGGTTGCTGATGATCCTAATGGCGACTGGGATTTTGGCCTGGGCGCGGGCTTCTATGTCAATGCGACTCAGTTGCCTTGGTCGAAGCACTACCACATGTTTGACTATGTCACAGAGGAATTGCCAGTCATTATCGAGCAGAACTTTCCAAGCAATGGTAAGGCCTCAATCAGCGGGCATTCTATGGGAGGGCACGGCGCTCTCGTTTGTGCATTGAGTAAGCCAGAAAAGTACAATTCTATCTCGGCCTTTGCTCCCATCGTTAATCCAACCCAGTGTCCCTGGGGTAAAAAAGCTTTTAGCGCTTATCTAGGTGATGAGGAACAGGCATGGCAAGCGTACGATACTTGCGAACTACTGAAAAAAAATAAATCCATTTTACCAACACTCATTCACCAGGGTTTAGAAGATGGCTTTTTGCAAGATCAATTACTGATTGATAATTTGCAAAAGACTGTTGAGCAATTAGATATACAAGCAGTAGATGTTCACCTAAACGAAGGCTATGACCACAGTTATTTTTTCATTGCCAGCTTTATTGAACAACATCTGCGTTTTCATGCGAAGTATTTAAAATAGCAGCGCCTATATATCAGCGGGGCAACTTATTAGGTGAGCAACTATGTGATCTTACAAACTATGTGATCTCACAATAGTTGCCCCATTATCTTTAATTAAAGAGCAAAACGATGTTCAGGTAAACCAGGAACATCTACCTCAACTTTAAATACCGCGCCGGAGTGAGGATATTTTTCTAATTCTTCTTCTGAACGATTACCAACAGTAGTGATGAATAATGTTTTCATATCATCGCCGCCGAAAGCTACCATAGTGGGACAGGTAGCAGGCACTGTAATTTCCTCGACAATTTCACCTTCGGGGCTTAATCGCGCAATGCGACTACCCTCATACAAAGCAGTCCAATAGAAGCCCTCAACATCCACTGCAGCGCCATCTGGACGACCATTGCCATGAGGAAATTCATGGAATATTCGACCATTGGCAATTGAGCCTGTACTCAGGTCGTAGTCATAGCGGTAAATGACATGCTTGGGTGTATCAGAAAGATAGAAGGTTTTATTATCAGGGCTAAAAGCAGAACCATTGGATGTAAGTAAATTGCCGACTAATTTTTTTACTGAAAGGTCTGTCCCGAGGGACCATAGGCTAGCGCCTTCATGATCTTTAGGTGGGTAGTAAGAGCCCGCAATAAAACGTCCTTCAGCATCACAACGTCCATCATTAAAACGATTTTTATCTAATCCGGCTTCAGGATCACTAATTGAGCGCAATTCCGTATTCCAGTCATCGAGAAAATAAAAGCCGCTGCGCATTGCTAGTACATAGCCGCTTTCCTTACGCAGACTGAAGCATCCTATTTCTTCGTCAAAAGTAAGAGTTTCATTAATGCCTGTCTTGGGGTCTAGTCTATGAAGTTTGAAAGCATTGATATCAATCCAATACAATAGACCTGATTTTTCATCCCAACGTGGACATTCACCTAAATTGGCTCGAATATCCAATGCCACTTCTACGTTACGCATGACGTCCCCCTATTTTTCGTTATTTATATGTATTATTTGCAATAGTTTTAACAGAGGATATTTTGCAACGCAGCAAGAGACTTGTAAAGACAAATCAGAAGGAAATTTAGTCCATTTTATATAAAGTTTATAGAAGAGCCAGCCCCTCCCCACTATAGCGAGAAAAGCGCGAGCGCAGATATTCAAATTGATCGCCTCGGAGGCGTCGGCTGTTTATCAACGCCATATATTCATATGGATTAGGTCGATAAGGCAAGGCCAACAACTCCATATTAGTTTCGTCGAGCATCTTATCGCCCTTAAACTGATTACAACGCTTACATGCAGCAACAACATTTTCCCAGCGATCGAGACCACCGCGACTACTTGGAACAACGTGGTCACGGGACAGTTCATCAAAAGTAAAATAATGACCACAATAGAGACATTGGCAATTATCGCGATAAAAAAGTGCCGGATTTGTCAGTGGAGGATCTAAGCGCATTTGCATTAACTTATTGCCATGACAAGCAACAATAGCTGGTAAGTCAATGGTTGTTTGTGAGCCTGTTAAACGAGATCTACCACCACAAACCCGCCGGACAACGCCACCTAAAGACCAAGACACAATCCCCCTAGCGTATAAGTTGACACATTCTTTCCAATGTAGCCACTCGATAGGCTGACCTGCCATATTAAGCCGAAGTATTCTTGCTTCCACACTTGTCACCTATAATTTTAATTAAACAAATACGCGCACATCTAAAAAATAGAAAAAGAGCTCGCCTTAATGTATTGCACTATTACGCTGAAAAATTGAATAAAAATAAAAAGCGTGATTATCAATTTTCTAACGCAAATCACTTATCAAAAAATCCACCAGTTAAATCCATAATTCTTTACACCCTAAAACGAAAAAACCCCGCTGAAATCAATCGAGCGGGGTTTTTAAAATTATGGCTAAAGGTTAAAGAGCAAAAAAGTCTCCCAGTCACCAATTTCGACTGATAATGTCGGGTATGGAATATAGGTATTAAAGCTCCTACCTCTATTTGTCGATTTAAATACTTGAAGACAGTATTCCTCTTAAAATCAAACCTAGACAGTTATTACTATTTAGTATTGACATCTATTGCAAATATTACAAACGCTTACGTGGAAATATTACGATATATCATAATTTAGTCAAGTAAGCAGGTAGCCATAATATCAACAGAAATATGAATAAAGTATGACATTACAGAAAGAACATGACTGCGAATGTTATAAACTTCAGATTAAATAAAGAATAAGAAAAAGTTAGCGGGATAGAAAACGCCACGACATTGATGTGTCGTGGCTAACTCACAGGATGTACCCAATCCTCGGGCCAGTATGGCTAAACCGTCCTTGCTCCTTGCCCATGTCCATATGTACGCGTCCTTAACAACCACCATTTTAACGCCGGGACGTATCCGAGCTAGTGGAGATTGTCGTCAAATCGTGTGAGATATTTCTCACGAACGAAGAATAGCGCGCCACACGCATAAAAACAACAAGATTATGTAAATAATCTATTTATCGCTTTTAGTTATAAATGAATCAATAGAAAAACACCATCTAAAGAGGTGAATATTGTATACGGAACTAGTTACCACGCATCTTTTTAAGTTGCTGGCTTTGACACTGCACAATATGCTGAATCAAAAGTTCTTGTGCTTGCTCCCCCATGCTGTAGAAGTCGATGCGCCAATACCAAGATTTTTTATCACTAATAGGTTCACAGCCTACGATTATACCGTTGACGACTATTTTTTTCTCCGACGGAAACAAAGTTAGCTCCATCTTTAGCTTGGCACCTTTTGTAATTTGTTCATCGTTTTCAAATGCAATACCACAAGCACTAATATTTGCGGCTTTAACTCTGTGAGCAATACGACTGATCACCTGATTTTCTAGCACTAACTGGTTCACCACTCTCTCGAGTTTTTGATTAAACACCGTAATTAACTCGACAATTTTTGGGTGCTCATCTGCCAATTCCACTAATAGACGTTCAATCTGTTGATCGTGCTTAGAAACAAGCTCTAAGACACTCGCGTTACCTTTTTGAAACCCGATATCATGATTATCGCCTTCTAGTACCTGGTATGAGATACCAATAGTTTCATTAATGCGGAAATATCGTCGCCTCTCATTTTGTCGCATAGTTTCGCCTAAAAAATTTCTTCTGGTTCAAGATCAAAAAGATATTCAGGTGCTAGGTCGAGCTCTCTAAGGATATCATCGCCATCCTCTTGTTCTTTTAAAAGTTTGATATCTTCTTCATCTAACTCGTTCTCTAAACCCTGTTTAATGAGAATTTCAACCCGTCGGTTGCGTGCACGGTTTTCCCTAGAATCATTTGGCGCCAGAGGTACGGTATCAGAAAAACCTGAAACTTCGAAGCGCTTTGGGGTTAATTCACCACCTTTCATCAACTCCATAGCAACACTCACGGCGCGAGAGGAAGACAGCTCCCAATTTGAACGAAAACGCGAGTTACTGATAGGGATATCATCCGTATGGCCTTGTATTTCGATTCTTCCAGGCTTCTGTACCAACACCGCCTTTACTTCGCGCATGACGTCAATATAAGAAGGTGACATTTGTGCTGACCCGGATACGAAAGAGCCTTTCTCACGAATCCTAATAATGATGAGACGACCACGTGTTTCAACTTCTACCTGTCCCTCCATGATTTGCTCCTCGAGCGCATCGGCTAGTTGGAAGGCATCTTGCTCCGTCTTTTCAAGCAGTTCCTGCAGCTTTTCTTTAACCCGTACTTTTACCCCAGCATCAAAGCTATCATCACCCTGCTCGACGGTAAATTCTTCATTACAATCTACTTCCAGGGACATTTCGGTAATATCTTCAGTATGTTGCCAAATCTCGTTTATAGGTGTGGATTCCGGTCGTCCGGGACTGAATTCTTGAGCAATAATGCTTGTCCCCTTCGGTATATCTGTAACATTCAATTTGTTCTGCACACCAAAAGCCTGAGCCATAGTTCCGGCTAGACGCTTAAATTTCATCGCGTCCATTTCTGAGAATGACAATAACAATACGAAAAAACACATCAACAATGACATGAGGTCGGCAAATGTTCCCATCCAAGGCGGCAACCCCGGCGGGCAGTCGCAGCCACCTTCTTCATCTTCATCACTCATTCAGACACCTCTGTGTGTATAGAAGATTATTCAGCTTCTGTTTCGCGCTTACCTTCGGGTAGGTAATTGCGTAACATGGAATCAATAACCCGTGGGTTTTGTCCTCCTTGAATCGCCAGTAAAGCATCGATAACGAGGCTCTTGACCATGGCTTCTTCAGCTGCGCGCAATTTAAGTTTGTCCGCTATGGGGCCAGTCATTGCATTGGCAATAATCGCCCCGTATAGAGTCGTCAACAGCGCAACCGCCATCGCAGGCCCAATCGCCTTGGGGTCATCCATATTGGCCAACATAGCAACCAAACCGATTAGCGTCCCAATCATTCCCATGGCTGGTGCCATATCTGTCATAGAAGCGAAAATAGATGAGCCAACGGCATGGCGCTCCACGGCCTGATTTTTATCTTTTGAAAGGAGGGTCTTAACAACTTCGGGATCGTGGCCATCTACCAGTAACTGAATACCTCTTTGCAGAAAGTCGCTGCTCACTTCTTTCCCTTCAAGAGAGAGCAATCCGCCTTTGCGCGCTTCATCCGCCAGTCCCACAATCTCATCAATCAACTCATTAGTATCGGGTAATGAATTTTTAAAACTTTTCCCTGCGACTTTCATGGCACCCAAAAACTGCCCCAAACCATACTTGATCATCACAGCGAAAATACTTCCGCCAACAACAATTACCAGAGAAGGGCCATTGACAAACATACCAAGTTCGCCACTCATCAACATCGAAATGACGATAAGCGCAATCGCGCCGAGCATGCCAACGAGGGTTGCTAAATCCACTTCCTACTCCTCACAACATTTACATTCATTCAGTAAAACTCATATGGCCTAAAGCGTAATGATGAAAAATCAAAAAACCGCCAACTTTTAGGAAAGACTATTTATTAGTCTAGCAGGCCACTGAAACAAGTTTTGGGCAATATATAAAAACCTATTAAGCTTTTGATTTTTATAATAAAAGCTACATAACCCCATTAATCTTCAGTATTCTCACACCATATAAAAATGGCGCTCTTAACATCGACTCAGGGGTACATTAGGCGATAGATAGAAGGTATTTTTATCTCCCATAGATGAATATCGGCATTAACAAAAAATAATGAAGGTTTGTTATGGAAGCTTATTTTGAAGATTGTGTATTGACCCCTATGCAAGCCTTCTGTAGGGTAAGCCGCTCAATAGGAGAGCACTTTTGTCTACAAAAAAAACACTCGATTTCGAGAAATCACTGCAAGAGCTTGAAGGTGTCGTGCAGGCACTTGAGAACGGCGATTTAAGTCTTGAAGAATCACTAAAAACGTTCGAAAGTGGCATCAAGCTTACACGCACATGCCAGGCTGCACTACAAGAAGCCGAACAACGGGTAAACATTCTGTTGGAACAGGATGGAGAGCAACGAACAACGGAATTTGATACCTCCTCCTTGGATTAGCAGCTGTCCCATGAATCCAAGCCTAGGTGAATTTATTTCTCATTATCAGGCGAGAATTGAAGCTAAACTCGCCCAATTGTTAGATAACATAGACAGCCATAACACTACCCTAGTCGCTGCAATGAAACACAGCTTGCTTGGTGGCGGCAAAAGAATGCGGCCATTATTGGCATACGCCACAGCCCAAGCTCTAAATAATGCCAACGATGCCACAGATAACTTCGCATGTGCTCTTGAGTGTATCCATGTATATAGCCTAATTCATGATGACTTACCGGCAATGGATGATGATGAGCTAAGACGCGGCAAGCCCACATGTCATATTGCTTATGACGAAGCAACCGCCATCCTTGCTGGAGATGCTTTACAGACTCTAGCATTTGAGGTTTTGGCTGACAGCAATATACCACTCCCTCCGCAACTGCGTATTAATGCCATATCCGAACTCGCCCGCGCGTCCGGCGCACGAGGTATGGTAGTGGGCCAAGCAATAGATCTCGAAGCAGTGGACTCGGCACCCTCTATTAGCCAGATGGAGACAATGCACAAGCATAAAACCGGGGCATTAATCGAAGCTAGTGTAGTGCTAGGCGCGCTTTCAGCGAATGCTAATGAACAGAGCTTCACCAAACTTAGAAGCTTTGCTCAAACTATTGGCTTAGCCTTCCAGATTCAGGACGATATTTTAGATGTCACTTCAGATACAAAAACCTTGGGTAAAGCACAAGGTGCCGATATTAAGCGCAACAAGCCCACATACGTTTCACTATTGGGGCTAGAAAATGCTCAGGAGAAAGTTAGAGACTTATATGAAAACGCTATAGACGCTTTGGCCCCATTTGGAGAGCAAGGACAAATGTTACGCCTACTGGCACAATATATTGTGAAACGCAATTATTAACCTATAAAACATGCTAACGCGTCCTCATATAGGGGTTACTTTTCGTTAAGTTACTTCGCGCAAAACAGCAAATCCGGTAGAATAATCACTTACGATGAGATGCACGACTCAATGATCAGTACAGATTTTCTCGATGAAATAAAGTGGACATCAGACGGCCTATTACCCGCCATCGCACAGGATGCAAATACAGGTAAAATACTTATGATGGCATGGATGAACAGGGAATCATTGAAGATAACCGCCGAAGAGAAAAAAGCCGTCTACTGGTCTAGATCACGTCAAAAATTGTGGCGCAAAGGTGAGTCATCAGGCAATACTCAGATAGTAGAGAGTATCCGCCTAGATTGTGACGCAGATGTACTGGTACTAAAAGTCCAACAGATCGGCAATATTGCCTGTCATACTGGACGAGAGTCCTGTTTTTATAGAGAGCTTATCGACGGTAAATGGCACACAGTAGAAGACGTTATAAAAGATCCTAAGGATATATATTCATGAGCCAGGTATTACAAGTACTCGATAAAGTACTTGAAGAACGTAAAAACAGTGCAAGTGCTGAAGAATCTTATGTGGCGCAACTACATGAGAAAGGATTGAATAAAATTCTCGAAAAAGTTGGCGAGGAATCTACAGAAACGATCATTGCAGCGAAAGATGCCGAGCGCTCTGGCCAACTCGATCTATTGGTCGCGGAAACCGCCGATTTGTGGTTTCATTCGATGGTGATGCTATCTCATTTGGGAACAGATAGTTCTGCGGTATTGGAAGAACTTTCCAGGCGCTTTAATCTCTCGGGCCTCGAAGAAAAAGCGTCTCGCAATAAGTCGTAATAATCGACACCTATAATTGATAGATACTGTTACGTAAAACACAGTATGTAACTTAAAACATAACTGAAGATATAGTTCTTGGAGAAGATATGGGACTTGGTGGAATTAGCCCTTGGTCATTACTGTTAATACTTGTCATAGTATTGCTTCTATTCGGTACTAAAAAGCTACGCGGTTTAGGTGGTGATCTAGGCGGCGCTCTTAAGGGCTTTAAAAAAGCCATGGCCGATGACGATAATGAAGTTAAAAAAGTGGAAGCTGATAAACACAGTGAAAATATAGAAGACACTGTGGAAAAAAAAGAAACCACTGAAGCGAAGTAAGTAGCGCAATATGGGCTTTGCTGAACTTGTTGTTATTGCCATTGTGGGTCTTATAGTTGTTGGGCCAGACAGACTTCCTGAAGCTCTGAAAACGGGCTTGGTGTGGGTTGGTCGTGTTAAACGTATGATCAGTAGTACACGCGTGGAGCTGGAACAGCAACTCGGTGTCGATGAAATACGCCGCGAAATTCACAATGAGCAGGTGCTCGACTCCTTAAAAGCTTTGAAGGTAGCCAAGCAGGAAGCAGAGCAAAGCATGGATAGTGTTAACAAAGAGGTGGCCAAGGTCGGCGTCACTATTAACGAAAACTTTGGCCCTGAAGATGACGGTGTTTTCGGTGATCAAAGTGCCAACCACCCTCCACAACACAATGAAGCTGTGGAACATCAAAGCGATGAAAATCGCGATATTCGCTAGTTTTCAAAGATTCTAAAATACGATGGATACAAATTCTGCCGAAGAGCAACCTCTCATTCAACACCTTCTTGAATTGCGCTCGCGCTTATTGAAATCACTACTTTGCGTAGTCATTACATTTGCCGCGCTATTTGTATTTGCCAATGACATTTACGAGTTCGTTGCTCATCCCCTACAGCAATTCTTACCTGAAAATAGCACTATGATTGCTACTGATGTAGCGTCACCATTTTTGACACCTTTCAAGCTGACCCTTCTGGTATCTATGTTTCTATCGATGCCCTACATACTATTTCAGATATGGTCATTTATTGCGCCTGCTCTTTATCAAAATGAAAAAAGACTAGCGCTGCCTTTATTTGTGTCTAGCGTTATTTTGTTCTATTGCGGTATCGCTTTTGCCTATTATGTGGTGTTTCCACTCGCGTTTCAGTTCTTTATGAGCGTCGCCCCTGACAGTGTTGCTGCCATGCCTGATATGAGCAGTTATTTGAATTTCGTATTAAAAATCATCTTCGGCTTTGGCGTTGCCTTTGAAGTCCCTGTAGTCACCGTCATGCTGATTGCGGCTGGCGTCACCACCACCGAAAGTCTGGCGACAAAACGTCCTTATGTGATTGTAGGCTGTTTTGTCTTGGGTATGTTCCTGACACCACCAGATGTTATATCTCAAGTATTACTGGCGCTCCCCATGTGGTTGCTATTCGAGTTGGGTTTATTTTTTGGAAACTTTATTGTTAAAAAAACGCCATCGGAACAGCAAGACGCACTATAGAGCTAATTTATTAATTCGAAAGATAGAATAATCTTTCGAAGCCCTCCTCTAAGCCAATCCATATATTCGACCTAAAATAAGGGGCTTTTGCAGTCACTTTATTTCAGCTACCTATGCGACATATCTTTCCACGGCGATTGAGAAAATGAAATACACCCTCTCATTGATTGAAATTAATAACGATTGCCGCCAACAGAAAATATAAACGAATTAATATTTAGATACCTCGATAACTAGACCGGGAAAAGATGAACTTTCTGGTAGTTAGTACTACCTAATATGCATCATTCCAGTTGAAATTGATAATCATTTTCACGAAAGAAAACAATTCTCATTCTAAAAGAAAAGCAGAGTCTGGGGTATACACCTTGAAAATACATCTTCCTAAAATACATATTCGACAAAGCTTTGCTAAGTTTAAGCAAAAAAATAAGGAGGCCCCTTCACAGTCGAACGATTCTATAAGTATACCAAATAGAGAGATACAGCGGGATAACTACGGTCGAGATTTTTCAAATACTTATATTAATAGAGATCAAACAAGGCAAGGTTATATTGCAACAGACTCAGCGAGAACAAATAAAGCAAATACAGCTAATCAAACAGATGAGCATATTGCACGTCCTTATATCGAAGCGGATCCAGCTAGAAATATAGGACTAATTGGAGATAAGAGAGAGAATAGTTCTCAATATCTTTCAAACCCATTGAGAGATGCATTAGAAGCTTCAGGAATTAGCAAGTTAACAGAAAAGCCGAGTTTGCAAGCAAACATAAACCTTTCAGTTGACCAAGAAAATAATGTTAAGTTTGAGTCTGAAAATAATGAAACAGTAACTAATTTGTTGACACATATGCTGTCAGATAAAGTTAAAACTATTAAGCACATATCTTCAGCTAGCGATAAAACGCATCAAAGTTTACTCATCCACGATTTAGATAACGGTGAATTGGGAATTAAAGCAGTGACCCAAAGTAAAGGCGATGCCGTCTCTGTTGCGACATATAAAACAACACTTTCAGCAGAGAGTTTTTTGAAAGATGAAAAGAGTGTCCTCGACATCAATGTACCCCACACAGTTATCGCTCAAATTAAACGTAATGTATTTCAAAATAAAAATGGAGAGCTATTTAGAATAGAAAACAACCAAGTCTACAAGCTCAATACAGATCAAGAAAGATGGAATCCAGTTAACGATAATGCTGAACCAACACATAAACTTGTCCCATCGTATAAAAATGGTGATATTTACCAAGTTACAGATTCAGAAATAAAGAGTTTAAATACTGGGGTCTCACTGAACACAGATATGCACAGTGGAGAACTTAAGCACATTGATGGGCAAGGCAATATGATTGGACTGAACAGAGACAGCCAGAGTGGCAAACACACTTTGATACTTGGCCACATACAACAACCAGCCGTTCGTCATATCCCAGTAGCATTATCACAAAATGAAAATATTTTAGATGTAACTCAACAAGATGGAAACCTTTTCATTATCTCTGCAGGATTAGATAGTGCTGGAGAAAAAGAGTATAACTTGTATTCTTTGACTTTAGATAACAAGCAAGAACAACAGGCTACGGTTAACACACCACTAAAAAAACTATCATTACTCGATAAGTCATCAACAAATTATTTTTCCTTAGCGGCTTTTCATCATGACAGTGAAGGTAAAGTTTATATAGAGTTTAATAAAGATAAGGAAAGCTATATTTCTCCTCTCGCAAGTAATGATACCCCTGACGTAAATCTATCGAATCATGCTTGGGTTTTAAAAGATGCTATTGCAGCAGAGCATAAAAATGGTTTACCTACACCTTTAATTGATCGCAACGTTGAGTTCAATACGGGAGAAAAACTCTTACTCAGCGAAGGCACTATTTTATATGAAGACCTAACAAGCAAGGAGCATCACTCAACATCCATAAGAGGGGAAATCGCTGCTCTCGAAACAGACGGAAGAGGTAAGAAAGCTTATATACTCGCAGATAACCAAGTACAATCTTTATCTATTGGAGTACCAACAACAAAGTTTAATATTTCTCGTCACACAGCAAATAACTTGTCACAAGGTGCAGCCACTCAGGTATCAGCAACGCCATACAGTGGAGAAAACATTGTTGCATTTGCGGCTGCCCATGAGCATCTTATTGTCCAGCTAGATAATGAAGGTGAGCTCACCGCTCTTGAAAAAGGTGAAAGTAAATCATTATCTGAAATCAGTGCACTCCCTGATAATAGTCCGATAAAACAGCTCGCCTTTGACCGTGCGGGTGACCTAGTCGCATTAGGAGAGTCAGGTAAGATATTTAAAATCAATGCCAAAGAGCTTAGTCAGAGCTTAAAAGATAATCACAATCATGAAGAACAAGTATGGCATGAGATAAGATTACCAATTAATGCCAGCGCTAAAGCAATTCACTCTGGGCCTGAAGTGAAAGTAGAAATTTACTACAACGATCAGGCTGAAACACAAGACATGTCGATAAATCGATCGGAGCTTACCTCATTAAAAGCACCTATAAAGAATAATCCTTACCATGATTTTGCAAAACGATCCAACTATGGACACATACATGAAAAAAAAAATAAGCAAGGAGAAAAGGAAGTCAGCTTACATAAACGCCAGCGAATCTTATCTAGAATGGGTAACTATGGCGCACATATTAAAGATCCTTTTGTCCGTGCGCCAGAATTATTAAAACAAATCAAGACTGACATAAAAGGCACAAAAAGCACTCGCGAAATATCTAATGCTGCGAAACAAACCCATCAGGACTACCAGCAATTAGTAAGTTCCTTAAAACATACAAATCCAGCAGGTAGCACATTCGCAGATGTTTTAAAATCTCTTGAAACACGTTCGCCAGAAGCGGCAGACAGTGCCAATTTGCTATATCAAGAGTTAATGAAACAACTACAAGACACCTTATTTCAAGCCGGAGCAGAACGGAATGTTATAAACCCTAGGACAGGTAATGTACAAATCACAAATAAACATGTAGGAAAGGAGTTTGGCTATGGCGATAGAGACCTAATTCAAAGCATAAAAAAATTACTATCACATTTTCAAATTGATGACCAAAAGAAAATATATGATTTAATCACGGCTTTTGAGCAAAGTAATCAGGGTCTTGTTTCTCATTCGCCAATTTTGGGATCCAAGCAGGCTCACTCTAATCGCAGCTTACAAATTTCCAAAGAACATTTAGAATTAATCGCAGTAACATTGAATAAACTCAGTGAGATAATTAAACAAGTTGATGTAAATGAAACAGCAGACAAAACACTAACAACACAAATAGAAGAGCTTAGCAATAGCTATAAAAATAACCCTGTCGCAAAACAAAATAGGCTAGGGATGACAAGCTATGAAGAAGTGATAAATATGGAAAAAGCAAAGAAAGATTTTGCTCAGTCTTTCGATAGAGCTAATAGTGCGATCAACCGTTCAATGCGTGCTATGTGTGGTACAGCTAATCGTGAAGACACTTTATCCGTCATGCGAGAAGTCATGAATTCAATGCCGAAAGAAGCCGTTGTAGTCTTGGGGCAAGATGTTAGATTTGTCCCCAAAATTGATTTTGCCTGGGCAATACCTTTCGCAAAGTTAATAGGCAAGCCCTTAGGTATCTCAGCATTTGCTACGGTTAAAGGGACTCTAGGCCTAGAAAATAAAATGGTATTCAGCATGATGGAAAATGGCGATTTATTTATTAGCACTAACCGAGAAGTGAACAAGGGCTTAATGGTGTCAGCAGGTATTGGAGCCACTATAGGAAAATTATCTAAATTTTTTCTTCCCGAGAGTGCAAAAAATAACGCATCAGATAGTAGCAATAAGAACCCTTTAAATTTAAGGCCAGCACTGAGGCTAAATGCTTGGATGGATATGGTTGCAATGCATGGAAAAGAGAAAGGTGCGATCCTAAATATACCTGCTGAAGAGCGTGATAATTTTCTTGAAAAGCTATTTGGTGGCAATGCGACTTCTCAGATTAAAGAAATCCTAGATACCGCCAATAAAAAAACAGCCGTTAAAGCGACAAATTTTGATGCTAATGTTAATTTCTCAACACAAGCTGACGTGAGAGGCATTGTAAACGCTGATATAGGCATAGATAAAATTAATACATTGCTACGAACTCAAGCAGAGCTAACGGCTAGCCTGAACTTGGTAGAAGTTAAATATCATGATTCGTATAGAGTTGCACGAGGAGATATTAGACACAGAGTAAGCGATCAAGTAGTACACCTTATACCAGAAGCCTATCTACAAACCCAACTTCGATTACTAGGCGCTGGCGAAGCTTATTTAAATGAAGCCACCCCAGGCAACGGAAATACCTTGCTATATGGTATGTTCGGAGAAAGTGCGAAAATACTTTATAAGCGTAAAGTTAGACCTCAAGATAAAAAACATGAAGGAACCTTTAATTCAAATGCAGGTGGCATCGGAGAAAAGGTAGCTCATAGAGTCGAAAAACCTATTAATCAGCTTTCTGAAAAAATTACCCGAAATCCCAAATTTAACAAAGTCAATAAGGCACTTAGAGGTGTAGACAATAGACGTATTAACAGGTTCGATGAAAGGATAAGAGCAACACCTGACGTTAAAAAATCAAGTTATCTCGACGCTATTGCAGAATTAGCAGACTCTATGAAAACGCAATATCCAGAAGCGGCTAAAGTAATAATGGATATACATTCTGAAATCAAAGAAAGCGAGAACGAAAATTTCCGCGCTAAAGCATCACCTATTATTCAACAAGCAACTCAACTATTGACTGAATTTCAAAAACATGGAAGCTTTGAAAATATGTCAGAAGATATATCACCGTTAAATAACAGACAGTTATCAGCTATCAACAGTCTTATTTTGCTAGATGCAAAAAAACAAGCTTATGATAACGGACAATATCTACAATCGAAACTTCGTTATACCACAATGGTCACAAACCTGGATCGATTAACCGATCCGGGCACAGTCAATAAACTTGCTGCGAAAATTGGTCTAGGAACAACAGTTGATACAGCATCTCACCTCGCCAAATTAGTGCAACAGTCTGGCGACTTTAAACGCATCATCCATGAAGAGGCTGAAAGATCATGGCGAACAGCCCCAACGGCAACTATTTCTCATTCTGTTAACGCCACAGTGAGAATGACATTTCATCCAGATGTACAACTAAGAGTCGATAGCCTAGCAGCAAGAGGCTTACTATCAGAGCAAATTATTGATGATTTGCAAAAAGGTGTGGGCAGTATAATAAAAATGGTTGATGGAAAGCCAATAGTAATACCCGATCCAAATTCAGGTAAAAATAACATGATACCTTTCCAGATAGAAATTACCCGAGATAAAGCACGAGCAAGAGATTTTGAAACGCCACTCCCATTAATAAGAGCGGGAGCAAAAACTAATATCTCGACAACAACTATTGCCACCACAATTAACCTAGGCTATGAATCGGGCAAAATTGATCCAACATCAATAAGTGTAGAACGTCCTATAATACAAGACTTAAGTGAAGATTTATCGAAAAAATTGGCGATCAGATCCGCTAAGGCCGCCGGCATTCACATATCGAGCTAAAACCGCTTAAGAGAAGTCCTATAGAGGTTAACTTAGGTTAATCTCTATATTAACGTAAGATATGTTACTGCAAATTAAACTTTTATGCTTTGTATGCCACTAATAGTTATTCTCGCTTAAGGGCGACTTTAATAAACTGAATATATCTTAGTTGTATGATGCATCGTCTATTTCACACTATAAGAGCAAACCCAACGACTCCATCTACCCTACACATAGTGGGACGAAAAAGCTCACAAGCAGTGCCGGCAGTGATGACAACAAACACGCAGAAGTCCCTAACACAAAAAAAAACTACACATAACGACGCTTTAAATTCCGGACAAACTGTAGGCAATACAAAGGCACAAGCCACTCAAGGCCCTACACAAGTCGCAGGGCATGCGGGAGATATTGCCGTTTTGGATAGTGACAGAATCGTTAAAATAATGGGAGAAAAAGAGGCACATACTTACCTCAAGTATGGTAAACAATTAAAGGGAATCATACCAAATGCGACCGCAATCACCCCTGAAGTACTAGAAAACCTCCCTTTGGAATTGCGAGATAAAATAAACACTATGCGTCAGACAAAAAAAGGGGAGTTGAAGGTGATTTTAAGTAAAGTAGGCGGCTCTCATATAAAGCCGACAACTTGGGATATAAAACTTGCTAAAAGTACAACATCTAAAACACAGTTAGTTGAAGAAGGTCATTCCTCTCCAATAACAAAAAAAATAAGAATGACAAGCCTAGACCTTATCTATGGTTCTAGGTCATTGTTTGGAGAAAGTCGTGGCTACCGGATGGAAGGCACCAATCTTCCCGAAGCCCAAGGTGCGAGCAAGCGAGATATAGCAAAAAACACTAATAAATATATGGCAAGCTCACTAACCCCATTTTCAGCTCGAGAAAAAAATCAAATCATCGATAAAATGATTGAAAAAGCAATAGAAACTCAATCGAAATTAAATGAGATAGGGTTAGTGTTTATTGGAAGTAGTTTTCTGATATCCACAGAAAATGGAGAGAAAAAATTAGGTGATATGGATATGAGATTAATTGATCTTGCACATCCAGTCGAAAAAACGAAAGAAACCGATGAGCACTTTAAACGAAAACAACAGCAGTTTAATGAAGGTATTGATAATTTCATTAAACACCTAGAGAACTTACGAGCACTATAATTTCAATTCAATTGCTCTTATTCAGTTAAAGTTAAGATACGCCAACATAGACTGGGTCAAAATATTCGATAAGGACTCAGCCATGACACTGTTCAGACGACTCCAAGCGTTAGCATTTATCACAATAAGTGCTATCTTTGTTAGCGCCTGCGGTGGTGATGATGAATACTATAATGACCATGACCATCACCACGACGATCCTCCTGCGTTAAGGCAGTTTGATATTATCGACACTTACGGCACAAATTCTGAATTTGATAACAATACCGAGCTTGCTATTTCTCCTATCATAAACAATGGTGAGTTTGAGATATTTTGGACAGTCACTAGCGATGTTGACTATTACGTAGAATTTAGAATCAATGATCACGCTAGTCCTAATGGCAGCCGTTTAATTTCCTCTGAACTGTGTGGGCCTTTTTCTTTCTGCCATGACAATCAATATCAGTTTTGTGATTATAGCAATAGCCTCAATGTGAGGTGTGAGAGCTCTAGTAACCATAGACAATCAGCCTATATCGGAGATTTTCTCCCCAATATCCCGCAAGATGCCTATTTTATTTTGCAAGTCTGCGATTCAGCATACTTCTACTGCGAGTATGAAGCTCGGCATGTTTCTATAGAGTAGAAAATACACCAAGCTTATGAGAATAAGTCATTGGGAAAAGGACAAGCCCAAGACTTCTGGCTGGAGAGCCTTATGCTATTTTTCACGACAAGCATTACGGGCAAAGCCCTTAAATTATTAAGCTGAGCTGTAATATTGCATTTTCCTATATGTTCACGACAAAAGATACCAGCTAAACTATAGAGAGTTGGCAAACTGTCGAGACAAATCAATGCAAATACTGTATCCCGAAATAAAACCTTATGCCCGCCACGATGTTGTGGTGAGCGATGTCCATACCCTATATGTGGAAGAATGTGGCGATCCTGAAGGCCTGCCCATCTTATTTGTTCATGGCGGTCCTGGGGCTGGTTTTAATTCGAGTGATCGGCGCTTTTTCGACCCAGAAAAATATCGCATCATCTTATTTGATCAACGAGGTAGTGGTCGTTCCAAACCCCATGCGGATTTGACAGATAATACACCCACACATCTGATTAGCGATATGGAGGTAATACGCAATCAACTCAATATCGATAAATGGATCTTGTTTGGAGGATCTTGGGGTTCCACCCTAAGCCTACTCTATGCCCAGGCCCACCCGCAGAGAGTCAGCGGCCTTATTTTACGAGGCATCTTTTTATCACGAGATATTGACTTAAATTGGTTTTATCAATCAGGCGCCCATCACGTATTTCCCGACTACTGGCAGGACTTCGTTAAGCCCATTCCAGTTGAAGAAAGAGAAGATATGATTGCCGCCTACTACAAGCGCCTAACAGGAGATAACGAATTAGCAAAGATGGCAGCAGCGAAAGCTTGGTCGATATGGGAGGGCAGGTGTGCTACGTTGAGACCTAATCCTGAGGTTGTTCATCGTTTTGCAGAACCTCATCTGGCGGTGTCATTAGCACGTATAGAAACCCACTACTTTATTAATCGAACCTTTCTTGAGCCCAACCAAATTATTAATAATGCCCAAGCTCTTGAAGGGATTCCAGGCATTATTGTGCACGGCCGTTATGATATGGTGTGTTCACTCGATAATGCTTTTAGTTTACATCAAGCGTGGCCAGATTCTGAACTGCATATCATCCGAGATGCTGGCCATTCATCGAGTGAGCCAGGAATTATCGATGCATTGATTAAAGCAACAAATGCCATGGCAAAAATGTGCGGTGAGGGGGATCATACAAGTTAAATCTGATCTATATCAGATATTTTAATTCAGGCTTAGTATGACAAAAGCGCGACATCTCAAGGCCAGCGCAGAATAAATCGTGCGCCGCCATGGGATGAAGCAACTACCTTTACTTCACCGTTATGCCATTTCATAATTCTGTGTACAATGGCCAAACCTAGACCAAAACCGCTTTTGTTTTCACAGCCACTATTGCGTAAACGCACAAACGCTTGAAATACTTTTTTCGCGTCTTTCAAATCAATCCCAGGCCCATCATCTTCAATCGCAATACAATAAGCCCCGTCGTCTATCGACAAGGTTACCCAAACACAGCTATGGCAGTATTTAAATGCATTTTGAATGACATTATGCAAACAGCGTTCTAGCAAATACCATTCTGCATAAACAGCGTTATTATCCAATAAGTTTATGACTTCAGTTTTAACATCTTTATCACTATATGCCCGACGATTGATATCAAGCACATTGTTAATCAAAGAATATAGATCGCCTCGCTTAAACTGTAGCTTTTCTTGACGTTGTTCGAATCCTGCATAAGTTAATAACTCGTTAATTAACTTTTCCATCTCGGTAACATCTTCGCGCACACTATCTATTTGTTTGTCTCTACTACTTGCATCTTTAGTATCCTTGGCCATTTCCAAAGCAAATTTCATTCGCGCCAGTGGTGTTCTTAACTCATGAGAAACGGCATAGGTCATTTCTTTGTGAGTTGCTAACAACTCATCAATGCGCGTTTTCATGCTATTAAAGGCAGAAGCTAAAGAATATACAGTAGAACTTTGCCCCAATTCAATTTTACTCGGCGCATTATCCAGCCCCACTTTTTGGGTGTATAGCTGTAATTTTCTTAAATCTCTCGACAAAGGCCAAACCCAAAAATAAATAATAATAGCAATGGCTAAATAAAAAGTAATGAGTAAAATAAAATACACATGCTCTCTTTCGTTACTCTTGTCATTGAGAATAACTCGAACAATATACTCGGTGCCGACAATACGTTTATAGCTTGAGCGACGACCCTGATCATCAAACAAACTAACGGTACGGCCATCGGCAATTTTTTCAGCGAGGGAAGATTTGGCTAGTTCCTCGAGGGAATAAATTTGCATGTCCTGTTTAATGAAAAGGCTAAGTTCTCGACTCTTCTCTATTGCTTCGTCTAAAGTCAAGCCTTTTAGCTCAGACTCAATTAATTTAAAAAATGCTTGTTCAAAAGGTTGGACTTCTGGTTCAGGGTTATACACTTGCCAGAGTCGATCAGTTCCCCAGCCAACGATAATTACAGAAATAACCACTAACAAATAAAGAGAAACAAACGCCCTATTCATCGCAGTCGTTACTACCAAGCATCGGGCACAAATAAATAGCCTTTCCCCCAGACCGTTTTTATTTTTTCGGGATTATCAGGATTATCGTTAAGCTTCTTTCGGATATGAGAGATGCGCACGTCTATAGTACGGTCTAAGCCATCATATGGGCGGTTGTATATAGCGTTGAAGAGATATTCACGGCTAAGAATTTTACCTGCATTTTTTGCCAGCTCTAAAAGCAGATCAAACTCATGACTGGAAAGAATAACATTCTCACCGTTTAAATGAATTTTGCGCGCAGCAACATTGAGACTCAACGCTCCAATGCTAATTTCATCTTGTTCTTTTTTCTCTTCACTATGATAACGACGCAGCAGTGCTCGTATTCTCGCCAATAGCACACGAGGTTCAGCCGGTTTAATCACATAATCATCTGCACCGAATTCTAAACCAAGCACTTGATCCATATTAGAGTCCCGAGCTGTCAACATTAAAATTGGCCCAGAATATTTTGGTCGTATTTCTTTACAAATGGTCAATCCATCTTTACCAGGTAACATAATATCTAAGATAACGATATCAGGCATTAACTCACTTACACGGCGAGGAACATTGTGGCCAATTCCCTCGATCACAACTCTAAATTCATTGCTCACTAGATAATCCTTAACTAGTTGAGCTAGACGCTCATCATCTTCAGCTAACAGTACACAATTCATCAAAAAAAGCTCCAAGCATTTCTTCTACGCCTGCGATATTTCGTATTATCTTGCACAACCTCAAACGCTTCCGTCACAACTAAATTCTGGTTTTCAATTTCCTTGAGTTGAAAATTAACATTACGTGATGCAGAAATTTCCACATGATGCTCACCCGAAAACGCACGGTTCCAACAGTTTAAAGGGCTACTTTTATCCGTTCGATATAAACATAAAGATCTGCGATTCTCCGAGGTCCATCTAATTTCCAATTCATCATGGCACAGTTCTTCGCCTTCAGACAATACACATAAACGAGGTTTAATCGAAAATTGAATAACAGGCAGAGTATTATCGGCCGAACTATGAACAGCAATAGCGAGAGAAAACAACGTTAAAGTCACACAGTGTCGACACGCTCTAAAAATGGTATTCTCCCCCGAAAAATAGCGCTAGTGTCGTATCTTCAGTAACAATTGGGCTATTGCGCACTTCGCTGCCAAACCAACGGTTATGAGCAATGGCACGCAAAGACCATTTTTTACTTAAACGATATTGCCAGTCCATTTTTAAATAATAAGAAATATCATCATCGACAGTGTACACATCGGCAGGATTAGACGTTTCGTTACTGCGTACACCATAAAAATAATCCAATGTTTTGCTATCTTTCCATTCGGCACCAATACTCAACTCTATTGCGTTCTTAGGCATAGCAAACGAATGTGATATGGCACCGCGAATTTGTTTACCATCATGCACTGATGTTACATCCTGAAGCGCTTGCAAGCCAAGACTAAAATAGTTCGAATTGAATGTATATTCAAAACCTGCCAACCCAGCAATATCCCGATCGTGAAGAGAGTCAACGTTATTTATTGTTCTCTGCTGTGGCGCAGCCACCGGATCTTGCAAAAAATCATCACCAGGATCATTACTTGGAAGCTGCTGTTGTTGTTGGGCAAAGCTTGAACTTAGGCTAGGGTCAGCAACAGTAGCAGATCTTCCCTCTATCGAGAAATTACCAATTCCGATATCATCAAAAAATATCTGGTCATAACTTATCGTTCCTATGATATTTACCATATGTTGCTCGTCACTGTAGAGCGTCAAGCCTATGGTGTCTGTCTCCCAGAAGAAATACTCACCGTAGTAACTAATACTAGGCAACAATAGGATAGGTATATTGTCTTCACCTACAATAGGGTTAGTACGCACCCCCAGACCAACCCCTAAAGAAAACTGCCAGCTTCCTACCTCAATACAATCTTTATCTTCGCCAGAGCAAGCTGCATCCGCATTGGCACGGGCACAAAGCATCAGCACCAGAAGTGCAAACAAATAGAGAGAGTGGGTTTTCACATGGGGCATATTAAGCATCATCGACATTGTTGTAACATGTCATAAATCATGCGTTTAGCTAACACTTCATTCTATAAGGTTTTGGCAAAGAATTGTTAAAAAGTGTAATAGCATAAATTACCTCGCAGCTTTCTTCTAATTTATCGAATTACACTTGTTAACACAAAGATGCAATTCCTTTACAGACATATATACAAAAAAAATAACATGATTACACCTGCCAATTTTAGAGTTTATAGCAAAAAATTGGCTGATACCCGAACAAAGGGATTCAAGTACACAATACAGTTTACATCATGTTATTAAAGGAACCTGTGATTCACCTCGAATGATTTCTGGCTCCCAGGCGTTCCCGAGGTAAATCAGAGGTTCCTAAAATCAAAACACTATGGGGAATTTAACATGCTTAAGCGAGTAAGCATTGCTATTTTATCTACCGCGGCCATCGCCTGTGGCGGCGGGAATAATTCCACTACACCGCAAACATCAGACACCGTTAGCATAAACGACTACCCCAATCTCACCAAAGCAGGCATTGAAGCCAAGATACTCGAACCTGCAACAGCAAGTTCACTAGAACGCCATTTAAAAAATGGGCTGCGTCTTAATGTTAACATTAGATCTATGGGTGATGTCGGCGGCGCCTTTGATGAAGCCGTTGCCAATGCAAGCAGCGTTGACACGACAACCTTAAGCTCCGCTAGCAATAGTGAATTTTCCAGCACAAACACTCATATTTTAGGTGTCGATGAATCAGACTTCGTAAAATATGATGGGCGCTACATCTATATGGTGACACACCCTGAATATATTTGGAACCAGGAACGTCCCAACGCGAAAATTAGAATTTTACAAACAGACCCAGGTAATGCTGACGCGCAAGAGATTGGAGAAATAAAAATCGCTAACGAACAAGACCAAAAACAATGGGGCGAAGTCAGCGAGCTTTACTTAGTCGGTGATAACACAAGCACTAATACTTTGGTAACACTGCGCTCAACTTGGAGTTTCGCAAGTGCAGCTGAACCGACGTTTACAGACAATATATTTACTACATCATTTTTTGCACCACAGGCTAATCAAGTCCAACTAGCGTCATATAATGTTGAAGATCCAAGCCAAGCAGTACAAGACTTCACTTTAGAAATCGATGGTTATTTACAAGCCAGCAGAAAAATAGGTAATACACTGTATCTAGTCACACAGTATTCTCCATACTTACCATTTCTTAAATATTTTGTAGAAGATGAAACAGAAGCAGAAGAAAATGAAGCGCGAATCGCTAATATATCCTTAAGAGATTTATTGCCTTCTATTAAAATCAACAATGGAGAAGCGCAACCGTTATTGAATGCAGAAGATTGCCTAGTGCCGGAGAACTTAAATAATAATCACGGTTTCCTCAATATTGTGTCACTCATCGCCATTGATTTAGATAATAATAATGTAAGTTCAGTAAAATGCTTAAATACCCAAGTGGATGGAATCTACTCCAATGCCAATAGCTTGTACCTAGGTGGTTCATCTTATAATGCCAGTACCGGAGGTCTGACAGTTATTCATAAATTTAACTTGGAAGATAACATTAATTATCGTTCCACAGGCATAGTGTCAGGTACATTTGATTGGCGCGATCCATCGTTTCATATGGATGAATACGACAACCATCTACGCGTCGTAACAACATCTAGACCTAACAATCAGGAGATCAAACACCAGCTTACAGTATTACGCGACAGCCCTAACAGCGATGAAATGTTAGAGGTTTCAAGCTTACCCAATGAGCAAAATCCTGCGACTATTGGTAAGCCCAATGAAAGAATATTTGCTGTTCGTTTTATGGGAGAGCGAGCTTATATTGTCACTTTTGAACAAATAGATCCGCTTTACGCGCTCGATTTATCCGATCCAGACAACCCTGCTATCGCCGGAGAATTAGAAGTTCCTGGGTTTTCCACATATTTACATCCAATCGATAATAATTATTTAATAGGTATTGGACGTGAAACTAATGAGCAAGGCGTAAGGCAAGGTTTAAAAGTCAGCCTTTACGACGTGCAAGACATAAGCAGCCCAAGCTTATTGGGTAGTGAAGTTATTAGTGGCAGCAGAACTTGGTCAAGCGCACTTTTTGATCTCCGTGCCATTAGCTTTTTATCACCTTCACCAGATCAACTACGCTTTGCATTTCCAATAAGTCGTTATGACGAACAAGGCCAATGGCAAGATGAAGCCTTACACTTGTTCCAGATCAATGACTTAACAGGAAATAATGCTACTCTATCCACAAATGGAAAGATGGTATCTGAAACGCGGTCTGATAGCACTCTCTGGCCAACTTTCTCCGGCACGGATAGAAGCATCATGCACGATGAAGCTGTGTATTACACACATGGCAATGGTGTTTGGTCGGGCTTTTGGGCAAGTCCATCAAGTGCTTCTGGGCCTCATTAATTTAGTTTTTGTATAGTTGATATATCATTGCACCTCTTACCATCGCCTTTTTACGTCTAGCCGATACATAGGCGATGGTACTTTTTACATGCACTAGGTGCGTATTATATTTATATACCAAGGATACAGCTGCTGTTACTATCCTCTTCTCTCACTGTTTTCTTTTCGAGAATCTAAACCTTTATTAGAGACCCTCAGCCCGTTTGCTAAAAGATTTTTAACAGACAAGTTACCTATATAATAGGCTGTTCTCGTTAACGACTAAAAGCTCATTAGCTAGAGCTTTACTTATCATGTATGACGTTGAACCTCTCGCTCCATTTGTCCCCTGCACATAAGAAAAAACATTTTATAATCTGCCATTAAAGACCAAAAAGGATATTTAAATGTGGCAGGACGATTTCTCTCAATAAAAAAATGAGAAATCCATGCAAAACTATAGCCTGCAAGAGGCGCAAGAAGAATAAGCTCAAAACTATAGAAAAGGGCAAACAGCAAAGCAATTATAGATAATAAAGTCCCTACAAAATGCATATTGCGAGTATGAGCTTTACTATGCTCATGAACGTAAAAGGGCCAAAACTCATTAAAACTTTGATAGCGGTTCATTATTGAGTTCCTCATTATTAGGGCAGTGCCTGTCATCAGGGTCTAAGGTTTTAATCATACGAAAGTGTTCCCCCACACCTTCGATCGCAAATTTATCTCCATCGATGAAAAAACCGTGTTCTAGATACAAACTAGACACATTCACACGAGCATTACACCACAAAAAGTGGCCTTGTTCACTTATCACCACGTCCTGAGCTATGTTAAGTAGGGCACTGGCAATACCTCGACGACGAAACTCTTGATCTACCGCCACACCGCGAATTCGCCAACCACCTTTCACTTCTTGTCCAGGAATATCTTCTTCATAGAGGGATAAAATGCCTACTAGCGTATTATCAATGGTATAGCCAAAGTGCTTAGCCTGCTCATCACCTTGAAAAAAGCAGGTAGCAAGCGGTCGACCTGGCCGCAGGATTTTTTGGCGTAAGGGGTAGGTCTGCTCAGGATTTATCTTTATTATCGACATCGTTTAGAGCCCGTATTCACACACTACAATACTACCAACTATTCTGTGCCAATGGCCATGGGGTTAATGGCACTTTAAACGACTATGAGCTAATAAAAAGAATTGATAAAAGCATATGAAGGTACTTATACAACGAGTTAAACACGCTTATGTGGAAGTTTCTGGAGAAACAATTGGGAAAATTAATCATGGGATATTGGCGCTAATTGGCATCGAAAAGAATGACAATGAAGAGACACTGCAGCGTATGGCAAATAAACTTCTCGCTTATCGAATCTTCTCAGATCAAGATGGCAAAATGAACCTCAACGTTAAAGACGTTGCAGGAGGCGTACTTGCGGTATCACAGTTTACCTTAGCGGCAAATACCCAAAAAGGTTTGCGTCCCGGCTTCTCTGAAGCGGCCCCGCCTGCAAGCGCTGAACGCTTATACCAGTCATTTGTAAAGCTCTTACAATCTCAGCACAACAATGTGGAACAAGGCAAATTCGGGGCGGATATGCAGGTATCTTTACTAAATGACGGCCCAGTCACGTTTATGCTAGAAATGTAATTCAAATAAGAAAGAACAAAACAAGAACAAAATATAATCAAAAGAAATAGCAACATAGCTTATAATTTATCCAAAACCATATTCTAATAGCTAACCACTAATAAATGGTATAGCAATTAGTATGAACAGGCGCTGGGATTCTGCTAGACTAGCGCCCCAATTAAACGCCTCAAATTTCTGCATTAGCAATTTGCTTACATGGCTGAAATATGAGCAAGCCTAATAGCAGTAATCGAAAGAGCAACCACAAACTAGTTGCCACAATAAAATAGTAACAGGAGCTACCTATGGATTCGTTATCCGCCGTATTCGTAACCTTCGGAGCGGTCATCATTCTTATCGGCTGGGTGCAGCTACTTTTCACTTCTTTTGCTGAAGATTATAGCTGGGGACTGACAACACTATTCCTCCCTCCTCTATCCTATATCTATGGTTTTTGTGCACTAGATAAAGCCAAAGATGCCATGATAGCCACAGTTATCGGTTGGCTTTTGGTCATATTTGGTTTGCTATAAGAAAGAACAGCTTCCATTACTAGAAGATCCCTTACAAGCGCAGATAGTACTGATAAATAGCACTAAAGCGGTAAAGGGATCTTATAAACTAAAGCAAAGTCTTATATATCCCCCATTCCTCGCTCACATTTCTCTATACATAAAAAGTAAGCATTAGGGTATATTTTTATTTTCGTTGTTTTGCATCCACTGAAATAATACAGACTTTTCCATAGGTTTCGCATAATAAAAACCTTGCGCATGAGTACAATGTAACGACTTCAAAAACTCTATTTGCCCGCCATTTTCTACACCTTCAGCAACCACTTCCATTCCGAGCTTTTCAGCCAAATTAATGATCATATCTACAACATCACGACCATTTTTTGTATGAGATGCGTCAATCAGTGACTTATCGAGCTTTAAATAGTCGATAGGCATTTTTTGCAAATAATTGAGTGAAGAGTAACCTGTACCAAAATCGTCCAGAGACAAAGAAAAGCCCATTTTTTTAATATCAAATAGCAACTTCAGTGTGGACTCTAGATCGGTAATAGCCAGCGATTCGGTAATTTCCAAGTTAATAAACTTTGGATGAATACCAATATTGGCAACTGTAGAACGCAGTAATTGTAATATTTCAGAGTGTTGCAGTTGGGCGACAGAGAGGTTGATGGACATATGACAATCAACCCAACCATGCTTATGAAACTCAACCAGACTTTTCACTGATTCCTGAAAGATCCAGGCCCCCAAACGTACAATTAATCCAGACTGTTCAGCGAGAGGAATAAACGTTTCTGGGGGAATATCATTGCCGTGTTGATCCCGCCAACGAACCAATGATTCAAAGCCTGTAACGGCGAGATCATGTAAACGAAGTTTGGGCTGATAGACCAAGAACAATTGATCTAGCTCGAAAGCCGAACGCAAATGGCGCAACATGCTCAGCCGCCCTTGAGCATCTTTAACCATGTTGTGGCGAAACAATAATACTTCACCTCGACTATGATTTTTTGCTGTTTTTAAAACGATGGTCGTATCTTTTATCGCCTCATCACCACCGCCAATTACTTCTGAAATGGGGACAATACCAGCCGTAACAGAAATAATTTGTCGCTCATTTTCAATATTAAAAGCATGCTCAAATGCATCTAAAAGTTTCTGCTGAGAGATACATTGAGATGGCCCAAAAACAGCGAAGGTATCGCCTGCAACTCTAGCCACCATGCAGGGTTCAGGAAATTGCCTACGCATACGCTGACCAACAGCGCGCAATAAGTCATCACCATAGACTTGCCCTAGAGAGGCATTAATTTCGGCAAAGTTATCAATATCCACCATACACAATACTTCATCTGATAACTTTTTCGCGTTAATGGTATTATCGATTTCTTCTACCAGCGCATTGCGATTAGGCAAGCCGCTGAGCATATCGTAGTAGGCATATTCACTTAGCTGGGCAACTAGCTCAATATTGTCTGCACAGATAATAATATTACTGCAAAACAATTCCAAAAGGCTTTCATCGACTTCATCAAATTCTGTTTCACTTCTTACATAACATGCCATATCCCCTCTTTTTTCGCTGCCTAGATAGAGGGCCAACCCTTGCCTATTGAAAGAGTTTTTGCGCGAATCCAAACATTCAAGCAAACAGTTTTGTGCCTTATTATCATTAAGCTGCATTAATGACTGATGCATGAAAGGTAAAAATTGCCCAGTTGCAGCAATAATATTGCTATTACTGTTAGCACTCTGACGGATACAGATAAGCCCCTCTGCAGGGCTGGATAACAAACTACAAAGATGGCCAATAATGCCTTTTGCGAACTCATCAATGCCTTGCTGAGACAACAGTGCTGCACTGGATTTCACAATCATTCCCAAGCTCTTAGTGCCAGCCTCTATAGCCTGAATTTGTTTATATGAACGTATTGCTGTAGATAAGGAGGCAAATAAACGCGACTGAGTTAGTTCAGATTTAAGTTTGTAGTCATTGATATCATAATCGCGAATCACTTGAATTTCTGGAGCCTGATTCGGCTGCCCAGTACGTAAAATTATACGCGTATCCTTCATTTTCAATTCATCGCGAATAACAGGCACTAGATCCAAACCTGCATTGGGTGTCTCCATAACGACATCGAGAAGAATGACAGCAATATCTTTATTTTCACTCATTAATTGCTTTGCTTCACGAGCGCTAGAGGCATGTAAAAATTCTAGCGTCCGCCCAACCACTTCTGTACTGCGCAGCGCAAAAGTCGTTGCCGAATGCACATCATTGTCATCATCAATAATGAGAACTCGCCATACTAATTTATTCTCCTTGACGGCCCGCATAGTGGAATCCTCTTCCACAAATTCCATCAATCGATCATCATCTTTTTCGTTCATCATTTTCGCTAATTAGTGAGTGGGCATTATGATTTTTATTTATATTAAATACCTGTAATGATTAATCACAGACCTTACTATTAACCCAGCGGGCAAATATCTTTTTTAACTGGTTTTTTTCTCTGAGCTTGCAATCTGAGCCAAGCCGTCCTCACCATCCTTCGGTGCAACTAAAGGCATTTTGACAACAAACTTAGTTCCACTGTTAACCTCCGAATGCACGTCAATTGTCCCCCCTAACGCAATCGTCACAATATTGTGAACGATGTGTAAACCCAAGCCATTACCACCGTCCCCGAGTTTAGTTGTAAAAAATGGATCGAATATATGAGACAAGTCGGCAGATTCGATACCGTGGCCATTGTCCTCCACTTCAATCTGAACGCCTTCTGGAATAGGAGATGTACTAATAGTAATTTTGCCATCTTCACGCTCGTCAAAACCATGCAGTAGCGCATTATTCAATAAGTTAGTTATAACTTGTCCAAGAGGCCCTGGGTAACCATCAAGCATAAAATCCTGTTGTTCTGATATTTCTAGCGTATAAGGCATGTGTTTAATTAAGGTTGCCATGGTTACGCGAATTTCATTTAATAAACTCGATAATAAGAAACGTCGCCGCTGAGCACTTGTTCTATCCACGGCCACTTGTTTAAAACTCGACACCAATTCAGATGCTTTCTCCAGGCTCATACACACTAAATTACTGCCTTCGTACATATCTTTTAAATAATGATCGAGGGTAGAGCGAGTAATTCCCGAGTCGATGACGGAAATAATTTCTTGGGTTCCCTTTGCCAAAGATGAAGCAACCGTCAGGCCATTGCCTATAGGAGTATTTAATTCGTGAGCAATACCCGCAACCAGAGACCCCAAAGCAGCAAGCTTTTCCTGTTGTACTAACTCACCCTGCGCATGGCGTAACTTATCTAGTGTGCCCTGTAATTCTTCATTAACGTCCACCAACTCTGCGGTGCGCTCTCTTACACGCTTTTCAAGCTCGTGAAATGCTCGGCTTAAACCACCTCGCATTCGTTCTAATTGATTCGATAACGATCCAAATTCATCACTATTTAATTCAGGTATCTGGGTTTCTAAATCACCATCAGCAATACCCGCAGCGGATCGCTCTAGTTGAGACAAAGGGCCAATTACCCATTTGCGCAAGCAATAGCCCATTAAAGCAACCGAAAAAACCAATTGCACGGTGAGATTAGTTAATATTAAGCGTGATTCTGTTTTGGCACGATTGCGTGCCTCTTTAAGGCTATAAACTAGGCTTACTTCACCGAGAATATCGCCTTCGTAAGCAATTTTTCTAGAGATAGAAAAAGCATCTTCAAGTACATCCACATCTTGCTTTTGATAGGACAAGAAAATCGCTTCGCTATTGGTTGTGACTAGAATTGATAAGACCGATTTATCGATACTAATGACATTAATTAATTCTCGTCCTAAGCCAGGAGAAATATTCCACAGCGGCAAAGTCATTCCCGCCTGTAAAATATCAATATAGTTGTCCGCTTTAATTCGACTGTCATAAGTGATAGTACGATTATAGTTTTCACGTATTAAAATCGAACCGCTTATCAGAGCAGGAAAAGCAATCGATAATAGAACCACAACTAGCAAAACTTTTTGTAGACTGCGATTACTACGAGTACGACCAATTTTATTTTTTTTATATCTTAGATCTACCTGCGGTTCATCAGGTTCGCCACTTGTCATTTGCATCATAACTGCAAACCCCCGCTGCAGATTTTGGTGTTAGCACCAGTTCGGCGACATTTTTCTCATCAGGTTCGCCGATTAGTGATGAATATTAGTGATGATTGAGCAGCTGATTGGCTTCGCGCCATGTGGGATAGCATGATTCTACAATCTGCCAAAATCGGCGATTGTGATACCTCTCTAGTAAGTGAGCAAGTTCATGCACGACCACATACTCTAAACAATTTTCCCGATAGCAGGCCAAGGCTAAGTTCAACCAAATACGTTTAGCGGTGATATTGCACGATCCCCAGCGAGTTTTCATGTTTTTTATGCGCCATTCATTAATTGATACTCCAAGTATTGGTTGGTACTTGGTAATCAAAGGAGGAATTTTCTTTTCAAGCTCGCGACGATAAAAATTATCTAAGCATTTTTGACGTTGCTGCATGCTTGCATCTTTTGGCGCATAAAGAAGAATGCTGTCGCCATCGACAACAACTCTTTTAGAAAAAGAAGAATTCAAATGTGTACAAGGCATGAGTATTAAGGTTTTATCAACACCCCAATACCTATGAATTTCACCGTTTTTATATTGTAGTTGTGCTGGATATTCTGTATTGGATATGCGCGCTTGCTGTTCTCGTATCCATTCCACATTGGAAGAAACAAAAGAATGTATATCCGCATTATTTGCCCGCAACGGTGCTGAAACTCTTACTTCACCATGGGGAGGTTTAACCACCAACCGTAAGTTTTTCATTTTTTTGCGGATAACTTCAACGCTAATACCTTGAATATTCATAACTTAGAGCAGGCCCTATGAATTTTCTCGTTCTGCGGATAACTGCAACAAAGTTTCATCATCAACACGTGCATGAATTAATATCGGCGAACAACACACTTGGCAGTCTTCAACATAGGATTGTTCATCAACACCCGGCTCTACAAGAATATTTAACATTTCCCAACAGTAAGGGCACTGTAATGTCGCTTCGATAAGATTCATTAACAACCTCTGATATCTTAAACTTATTAACGCCAATACTACGCTGAACAACAGCCTAGAGGATACCAAATTAGAGCATCATCTATCTGTTCGTGCGCACAAAGCCATAAAATAAACTTTAGGTTGATAGCAATTTATACAAAGCATGCCCACACTATACGTTCTCATATAACTGAGTATTTATAGCGCTACTTAATTAAGGAAAACTATGTACAACCAATATGCTGCATTAATATTCGATATGGATGGCACACTTATAGAAAGCGGTAAGCTTCACGAACATGCGTGGACTCACGCGTTGAGCGAATTTGATATTCCTGTGGATCGTCCACTTATGCAATCACTAGCTGGTGTGCCTACATTGCAGACAATAGAAATCGTCATAGAGAAATTTGGCATAAACGTCGACTACCCCCTCGAACACATCTTACAAGCAAAAGAAAGATGGGTAGCGAAAAATAATATTGACTACGTCAAAGCCACCAAGCTGGCTGATATTGTCAGAGAATATCATGGCAAAAAGCCCATGGCGGTAGGGACTGGGGCAAATGCAGAAGAAGCTGAGCAGATGTTGGAAGCCTGTGGTATCCGCTCATATTTCGAATGTGTGATCACTAGCGATCATGTCAAAGAGTTTAAACCTTCTCCAGAAACATTTTTATTATGCGCCTCAAAGCTCAATGTAGAGCCAACACAATGCATTGTGTTTGAAGATTCGCCATTGGGTATAGAAGCGGCCGTGCGCGCGGGAATGGCAGCAGTTAACGTTCAGACAGAGCTCGATATTATTAACGATTACTTTCGCTAGAACCTACTAAAAGCGGTTGTAGTTTTATGTGTCACTTACTTACGAGTTAACCCATGCATTAAAATCGTCACGTTGCCATATGCGTAGGAGATTCAGACCCTCGTCAACTATTTGCCAGTACTTGTCAATAATATTTGTGCCCAAATTGAAGATTTGCCACGAAGAGGTTTGAATCTTACTGCCCGATAGCACATCGCGCGATACCAGCTCGATAAAATAAACAAATTTTGTTTCGAATTCGCCAACAATACTCTTAGCATTAAAAGCATCACCGAGAAGACTATGCAAGCGCTGAGAGCAGTGGCCGGCTTTGACGTTATCTTCGCGTGCACACTGAAGGAGATAACGTAGCTTTCGTTGTTGGCTCTCATGAACACAACCAATCTCAGCAGCAAAACTGGCTAGACCGCGAATCTTAGCCATATTTTCAATAGAAATAGGGAGTAGGGAGCAAATAAAGTTCAACAGTTCCATCTGCTTAATCTGGCGGGGATATCGCTCGTTATCTTCACTACCGATACGATCTGTATCACCTGAACTTTCGCTATCAGCGCTCTTTTGCAATTCATCTAGCAAAGGCTTTCTTAAATTGTTTGAGATATCCAATATTTTCAGCAATAGCTGCTCAATAAAATGGGAATGTAACTCGAAATTATCTGTCAGTTTGTCATCTTGCCAATCATTTCTAATCGTGTCCCAAGACAGTTGGATATTTTTTTTGTCGGCAATAGAGAATAACGTCTTATCGTATGTAGAAAATACCAGAAGAGTAGATAAACGACGATTGATCTTACTTTGCAAAGTTTTAAAATCTTTCTCAAAACTTTTGTTGCCAGCAAGCAGCCTCATGCTGATCCCGCGATGCAGCTGCACATCTTTAATCAAATGATTGAGCTGCATGATGAAGTTTTGCTCTAATTCACGCTTCTGATACGCACTACAAAAATCTGCATAGCTATCTTGCGGGGTGGTGATTACCTTGCCAAAAGGATAGATATTTGTTGCCTGACTCTCATTAAAACCCATACCAGCTACTACCTAGAATAATTCACAATGTCCTGTCTAAACTTGCGTGCTCATGCTGTCCCTTGATGCTATTTCATGATTCAACCCCTTATTGACAGCTAATCCGCCATCAAAAAGGCATAAAGTATCGAAATGGTATATATGAGCTGCGTTTTTCACTACACACAAGCAAAGCAAACACTACACCAACTTTTATTGTTGAAGAATACTCGCACGAGAGCCAGTGCCTAAGCGCCTAGATGATGCGTACGAGTCTTGGTTTGCATCATAATGAAAAAACACATACAACCAATCGCACCAAAATGAAGCACGCAAGTAAATTTCCGCTACAACATACTCAAAAAGACATACTTCACGAGACTAAGCTACCAAGGAAGAATTGACTACCGCATACTAGTTTAATGATTACACTGGGGTTCACTCATACTGTTTGCGGATATTTTACTCAAAACCATTCGCTTCACGACACGATTCCTCAACTAAATGAACAAAACATCCATTTAGCCAATAGCATAATCTTTGTTTACATATTATCTGCCCCTATAATGGTCGACTTTCTATTTCATTTTCACATCTGGGTAAACAAACACGAGCATGAAAGATAATTATCAACCTGCCTCCATTGAGTCGGAAGTACAGCGTTATTGGGAAGAGAATAAGTCCTTTGAAGTTAATGTAGACAGGTCTAAGGAAAAATTTTACTGCTTGGCAATGTTTCCTTATCCCAGTGGCCGTTTGCACATGGGCCATGTCCGCAACTATACGATTAGCGATGTAATAGCCCGTTTCCAAAGAATGCAGGGTAAAAATGTTCTTCATCCCATGGGGTGGGATGCATTCGGTCTACCGGCCGAAAACGCCGCGATCAAAAATAGTACAGCACCTGCCAAATGGACTTACGCTAATACGGATTACATGCGCGACCAGCTGAAAGCTCTTGGTTTTGGCTTTGACTGGTCACGCGAGGTAACCACCTGTAAACCCGACTATTACAAGTGGGAACAGTGGTTCTTCACTCGCCTTTATGAGAAAGGTCTGGCCTATAAAAAAGTTTCAGCTGTTAACTGGTGCCCACACGACCAAACCGTACTGGCTAACGAACAAGTTATCGATGGTTGTTGCTGGCGTTGCGATACAGTGGTTGAACGTAAAGAAATCCCACAGTGGTTTATTAAGATTACAGAGTACGCTGAAGAACTACTTAATGACTTAGACAAGCTACCTCATTGGCCTGAACAAGTAAAAACCATGCAGCGCAACTGGATTGGCAAAAGCCGTGGCACTGTTATCAACTTCAGTTTGCAGCATACTATCGATGGCATTAAAGACTTTGATGTCTATACCACACGCCCAGACACACTTATGGGTGTTACCTATCTAACCATTGCTGCTGAGCACCCCATCGCCTTATCTCTTGCTAAAGATAACAAGGAAATTGGCGACTTCATTCAAAGCTGCAAAACCCAGTCTGTCGCCGAGGCGGATATGGCCAATATGGAAAAACGGGGCCTCGATACTGGGCTTAAAGCTCTGCACCCAATCACTGGTGAGGAAATTGCTGTTTGGATAGGCAACTACGTATTGATGGATTACGGCTCGGGTGCAGTCATCGCGGTACCGGCTCACGATCAACGGGACTGGGAGTTTGCAAAAAAATATGAGCTAGAAATCAAACAGGTTATTGAACCCACTAAAGGCAGCAGCGCTGAGGTAGAGGTAGATTTAGATAAGGAAGCCTTTACAGAAAAAGGCATGCTGATTAATTCAGGCGAATTTGATGGGTTAGACTTTGCCGGTGCTTTTGAAGCTATATCCCAAACCCTTATCGCAGCCAATAAAGGTAGCGTTACCACACAATATCGCCTGCGAGATTGGGGAGTATCGCGACAGAGGTATTGGGGTGCACCGATTCCCATATTGAACCTCGCTAACGGTGGCGAGATACCTGTACCCGCTGACAGATTGCCCGTGCTGCTGCCTGAAGATGTGGTCATGGACGGCGTTCATTCCCCTATTAAACAAGACGAGGAATGGAAGAAAACAGAAATTAATGGGGAAAGTGCCGAGCACGAGACCGACACCTTCGATACATTTATGGAGTCCTCCTGGTATTACGCGCGCTATGCCAGCCCCAGCGAACATGCCATGCTAGATCCCGAACAAGCGAATTACTGGTTACCGGTGGATCAGTATGTGGGAGGGATTGAACACGCTATTTTGCATCTGCTGTATGCACGCTTCTTCCATAAATTGATGCGTGATGAGGGTCTTTTAGAGAGCGACGAACCATTTACCCGCCTACTTTGTCAGGGCATGGTGCTATCGGAATCTTTTTATAAATTAAACGATGGCCAAAAAGAATGGATCGAGCCTCAAAACGTCACTATGGAAAAAGATGACAAGGGTAAAACCATTAAGGCGATGCTTACCGATACCGGTGAAGAGTTAGAGTTCGGTGGCGTTACAAAAATGTCCAAGTCGAAAAATAATGGTGTTGATCCAGCAACAATTATTGATAAATACGGCGCAGATACTGTACGCCTATTTACTATGTTCGCCTCACCCCCTGATCAAACCCTGGAATGGGCTGACAGCGGTGTGGAAGGAGCGCAACGCTTTTTGAAAAAGCTTTGGAAAGCAGTATCTCAGCATCTTGAAGTGGGTCAGCCTGGTGAACTTAATGTTGATACATTAAGCGCTCAGCAGAAAGACTTGCGGCGCAAAACCCATGAAACCATTAAGAAAGTCAGCGATGATTTTGGCCGCAGACAAACATTTAATACTGCTATCGCTGCAGTAATGGAGCTTCTTAACGAAGTGAGCCGTCACGCTGATCGCAGCAATCCAAATGGACTGGCAGTTGAACGAGAAGCTCTATCTGCTGCCGTTTTATTACTGGCTCCCATTGTACCGCATATCTGTCATGTGCTCTGGAGCGAGCTCGGCGAAGGAGAAATTTTACAACAACCATGGCCGCAAGTAGATGCATCGGCATTGACACGAAGCAGTATTACCGTTGTAGTTCAGGTAAACGGCAAGGTTCGTGATAAAATCGATGTAGCCCCTGACACTAGCCGAGAAGAAATGGAAAAAGCTGCATTATCTAGCGATAAAATACGTAAGTTTATTGATGGTAAACATATTCGGAAAATTATTGTAGTACCTGGAAAACTGGTCAATGTGGTAGCGAACTAATGAGTATATGGATATCTCGATTTTTTGTTGTCGCCAGTGCTTTGGTGATCTCATCGTGCGGCTGGCAATTGCGTGGATTACAGCAGTACCTCGAACAAGGCCCACAGAATATCGGCCAAATTCAACTGGTGACTTCCGCCGATAACCGTCTTTTTAATGCTACTTTAAAGCAGCAATTAAAAGATCTTTCAATTGATATTGAATCAGACTCAGATATCACCTTGAAACTGCAACAAGAAAAAGTCGAACGAAGTCCACTGTCCTACAGCAGTACAGGTATTCCTGTGCAATACCAGCTGATTATGAGTATACGTTTTGGCGTGACTAACCCTTTGCGTAATGTTCCCAGAGAGCGCACCTTATCCGCTCGTCGCGAATACGATTTTGATACTTCACTGGTAGTTGCTAAAAACGAGGAAGAAATTAAATTGCTACAAGAAATGCGCGAAGAACTATCTTCACGCATTATTTCTTATCTGGGGAAGTAACCCATTATTTTACAGTAAATAATATTGACCATGGCCAGACTTCGATATGATCAGCTAGACAAGGCTCTCTCCAAGCAAATTGCGCCTTTATATGTAGTGACAGGAGATGAGACATTACTAGTGCAAGAAGCCTGCGATAAAATTCGTCAAGCGGCGAAAGCCCGTGGCTATTTAGAACGAGAGCTTTATCATACGGATGCTGGATTTCAGTGGGATACGCTTATTAATAGCGCAAATAGTTTGTCATTATTTGCCGAGAAAAAAATTATTGAAATACGCATCCACAATGGCAAACCTGGAGACGCTGGTAGCAAAACACTGATAGAGTATTGTCAAAGAATATCTAACGAAAACTTATTGCTGTTAATTTTTCCAAAAATAGACAAGCGCACACAAAATACAAAATGGTTTAAAGCACTAGATGCTAGTGGTGATATTGTCAGTATTTGGCCGGTAAGCCTTCAACAAATGCCACGCTGGATAGAAGAGCGCTTAGGTGCCGCCGGCTTGCATGCCAACCAAGACGCAATTGAAATTCTATGCGCAAAAACGGAAGGCAACTTACTGGCTGCAGTGCAGGAGATTGAAAAGCTTAAATTGATTGTAACTGACAAGGTTATCGATGCCAGCACCATGGCAGATGCTGTTACAGATTCCGCCCGTTACGATGTTTTCAGCTTGACCGATAAAGCCATTATAGGAGACAGTCGCGCAGCAGTGGCAAGTTTAAATGGCTTACGCGCAGAAGGAACAGAAGCAACCTTGGTGTTATGGGCGCTATCCAGAGAAATTCGCACTTTGGCCTCGATTAAAGAAGGTGTTGAAAACGGCAAAAGCCTAGATTTCTGTGCAAAGCAAGCCGGTGTATGGGATAACCGTAAAGCCATGATTAAACAAGCCGTCAATCGCCTACAGCTAAGACAGATACATTTGTTAGTGAGAAAATCCAGCAACGCCGACAAAATGATAAAAGGTATTATTAAAGGCGACGTTTGGAATGTTTTACTGGATATTGTTTTATCACTAACAGGTAACGATGCCTTAAACGCTCGCTCGACAAAATTAGGATTGCAGAGTTTTAGGTCTTAGAGTCTGTTAACAGGCTCTAACTAAACTCAAATGCGTCGGCAAAATTTACGGCGCAACTCAATTTAATCATCATTCCGAAGTAACACAAATTATAGCGCTGGTTTGGTTTTGAAAGGGTAGTTTTGCACCAGGCTCTCGAAAAAGCATACTTTATCAGCGTGCACGTTTAGGATGACCAGCTTGTACTAAAGCTTCAAAGTATCCACTCATACATCAAAGCGCTTACTGATCTTGCTCATCAGACACTGCATCCCAGTAGTCTTCATATCCTGCCCGCTCAAGGTAACCAGATATGGCGTACATGACTTTCTCACTGATAAACTCAGCGCTTTCATCCCAAGGAAGAGCTATATCGTTATTAAAATCTTGGATTGATGCATCGACCATGGCCCAAAAAAATTTACTTAAATGCCTAGCTTCGACAGCATCTTTAACTTCACCCCGTTTTAATATTTCCAGAGCAAGCGGGTCATCCAGTTTTTCCGCATAGTGGAACGTAAACTCACGCTCAGTTTCAGTTTTATAATTTATCATTGTTATCGACATCCTCTAATTACAGACATTTGTCTCGCCAATATTTTTAACTTGCCGATCAAAGTTTCCAGCAACATTGGCTCCGTAACCGTTAAAAAATAATGACCTTTTTTCTCTCTATCGGCTTCAAACTTTAGCCCAGGGGGCAAATCAGGTCTTTCAAGTACCCAGTGAATATCAATCTGAGCACCTGGATTCCAACGACCTTTAAGGCGATAGACATCTTTCAAATTTTTATACGTAGAAGAAAATGATAAGCCCATTTGATCGTGAGGCAAAATCCATTCTTTATTCTCAGAGAAGAACCAATCCCCATCTCTCACGCCCTTATATAAAACTTCTCCTTCACCAACATCCCTTTGTCTATATAAAGTTGGGTGGCTGTACTTGCGAATGGGGCGAAGCCTGAGCTTCCCTTCGTACTCTTTAATTACTTCGCTTAAATCATTGATTGTCTTAAATTGAATGATCATATCCGTATCTCATTATATTTGGAGTGGGTATTTTATACTGGATAATAATTCCAAAGATTCAAAAGACGCCAATTTTGATAGACATTCGTACGAATGTCGCAACAGTCCTCCATCTTCTAAAACTTGGTTGCACTGGTGTCGGGGCCAGGAAAAAGGCTATTAGGCAGGCGATGTTTGGAATGTTTTACTAGAAGCCATTTCATAACTGCTGCACTTCCCGATACGGCGTTAAAAATACTCTCAAAATGCTCATTTACTTCGTGTAAACTCTGCTTTTTCGGTTATTTTTGCCCTGTCTCGCCTGCGTTCGCGAGTTATAAAACAGCTTCTAGATATTGTTTTATCATTAACAGGTAACGATGCCTTAAACGCTCGCTCGACAAAATTAGGATTGCAGAGTTTTAGGTCTTAGAGTCTGTTAACAGACTCTAACTAAACTCAACCGAGTCGTCTTTTCCATGTAAGACGTAATCCATAATCTCAACTTTTTTACCCTGTACAAAACCTCGGTTTATCGAACGCCAATTACGCTTACGATAAAACTCTATTTGATCATCGGTATATAACAATAAACGAGGTAGATCACATGCGTCGGCAAAGTTTACCGCGCAATTTAACAACATACTGGCGATACCTTGCTGCCGACATTCTGGCAAAACAAATAGATTGGTTAGCCATTCTGTTGGACAGTGATCATTAGTAAATTGATAGTAAACCAGACTTACTGTTCCAATAGGCTCATTGCCTTTGTGGGCAACAAAAGTTGTAGGCAGTACATCATTACACATATGCTGTTGCAAGGATGTGCTGCGCTCGTGCAACTTTTTCTCAATAACATCAGGAGACCTATCTCGTCCTTCTAAGCCTTCGTATGTTTTTAACCATTCATTGTGATGCCAAAGCGCGATAATGGGTATCCACGATTCGTTTTCAACTAGATTAGATATCTGAATACTCGACACTAAAATCAGCCCCAACCTTAGATTCAATTAACATAGATCGTTACAGACAGTACCAAATTGTATGGCTCAGGCTGTAATCATGATCAATTAAACCATAGACTTGTTATTTTACGACTTCACCATGCGCTTGTTTGTCTGCATGATAGGACGAACGGACAAGAGGCCCACAAGCAGCATGAGTAAAACCAAGTTCTTTTGCTATTTCAGTGTATTCATCAAATTCTGCAGGCTCGACATAGCGCAATACAGGTAAGTGATCACGCGACGGTTGCAAGTACTGACCGATGGTTAACATATCAACATTATGCGCACGCATATCGCGCATCACATCAATAATTTCTTCCTTCGTTTCCCCTAGACCGACCATTAAACCAGACTTAGTTAATACATCAGGCTTACGCGCCTTATAATCATTTAACAGTTTTAACGACCACTGGTAGTTTGCCCCTGGGCGAGCTTGCCGATACAAGCGTGGCACAGTTTCAAGGTTATGATTAAAGACATCTGGCGGAGTATCTTCAAGTATCTCCAAAGCCACATCCATTCTTCCACGAAAATCAGGTGTCAGTATTTCTATTTGCAGATTTGGCGACTGTTCTCGGGCTTCTCGAATACAATCAGCAAAATGCTGCGCACCACCATCGCGCAAATCATCTCGATCCACTGATGTAATTACAACGTATTTAAGGCCCATATCCGCAATAGCTGTTGCCAAATTAATCGGCTCTTGGGCATCCAAAGGATTAGGTTTACCATGTCCAACATCGCAAAAAGGGCAGCGTCTTGTACAAATATCCCCCATAATCATAAATGTCGCCGTACCACCACTAAAGCACTCACTTAAGTTTGGACAATTTGCTTCCTCGCATACTGTAGACAAACCATTCTTGCGCAAAAGAGTTTTAATACGCTGTACCTCTGGGGATACACCGACTCGAACTCTTATCCAGTCAGGCTTTCTGAGTAAGTTATCACTCGCTATCACTTTTACTGGTATACGCTCTACCTTATCAGAATCGCGCAGCTTCTCACCTTGTGCTATACGGCGGGTACGTTTTATTGGGGTGCTATCGCTCATGTTAAATCTCAAAAAAGTTTAGTGTTATTCTACCTCAGATACGGTTTAAAAACTTACTTCGGATGAGAAAGAAATGATCGCCGCCCACGCCCGAACCTGGGCGGCATCTCGCTACTTAAACTAGTTTTATCTTCTATGATCTATAGCACCACATATTTTTATTTTATTGAGAGTCTGCTCCTCTCATAAAAGAAGCTCGGGCTGCACTAAGATTTTCACCAAGGCTGCTGCAACAGGCTCCAGCATAATCCTTAAAGCTCTGGGCTTTTGCACTCAGCTGTTGTTGAATCTGAGTACCATTATGCGCTATACCGTTGGTAAATCTATAGAGATAAGGCATATCCTCCCGGCTAACATGTTCCCCCAACTGCTGAGTCAGAAGGTCTTCATTTCTTGAATAGCGACCTTCTTCTCTTGAAATCGCACCACGTCCTGCAATTTGCAACTCATTGGTAACCTGTTGGATGAGAAGCCCCCCAAATAACTTGGCGCTGTCCGTTTTATCACTGGCAGTTCCCCATTGAGCAAGAGCACTTATAAGTCCGTAAACAGCACGCACACCTAGCTGAGTAAATTGTAACTTTTCAGAACTCATCCCTTCTTTATCAAGATGATCGATGAGAGTTTGTCCTGCCATCGCAATAACATTAGGCAATAAAAAACCAACCCCCGCTTGCTTCCAACCATCGATCGCTCCCAATTTTACTGCCGCAACTGCAATTCCAACAGGAAGTGCCAACTGCATATACGCATTTTCGATCACACTCGCAGCCGCTTGGTTACCCGAGGCTTCAGCGGCCATTTTTGCAGCGCGACCAATTGCAGAACAAGGAATACCAACGTCTAAAATTTTTGGGGTTGCGGTTTCGGCATTCTTACCTGAGCCTAAAAATGATGGCGGGCTGATATTCAAAGTATTTTTAATAATTGCCGCACCTGCTTGGTTTGCCCCTTTGGCTATTTGAAGACCTGTATAGGTTGATAACGCCATATTTGTCAGCTTACCCAAATTACTTTGAGGCAAGCCAGGAACTGCCTGGCCAACAGTATGATGCAATACATGGGAAAGTTGTCGAATAGGCTCGGCCCATTTTTCAGGTGTTAGAACCATCGTTGCAATTGGATTTTTAGCTCCATCGGCAAGCACAACATTGTTCTCACCTTTGCGTCCATCATAGTTAAATATCGCACTTGTAGAATCCGGCTCAGAAAAACGTGTAGGTCTAGAAAACTGCAGATTTCTGGATACATCATAGTCAACGCTATCGCCATTATCTACTTTTCGAACGTCTATTATATCTTTACCTCCGCCCTGGTAATCCACAACAAAGCGGACGGTATCTTGAGCATCATCAGGTAACCTATCAGGCGACCAATTAAGTTTATCACTAACACCTGAGGGCTTAGCGGGAGCGGATTCTTCGGCAGCCTCAGCTTGCCCACGACAGCACTTAGTTACCCATGAATAAGTGTCTTTAGTATTTTGAAGATAACGGCCACCCGCTGAAGATCTTTGTGCATCTACTTCAGGATCATCCCAAGTGCTATGAATACCCACATTTTTTACACCGGCCAATTTCACTAGTGGCTCACCCGACTCATCGATAAGCGCTAGCGTTTTAGTACCATCTTCGAGGGTTGAAGCTTTAAATAAAACTTGAGCATCAGGATATATCGGTGTGGCAAGATCTTTGTTAAGTGTACGATCGGTTAAAAATGCTGTCGTAATATCAGATGCTGGTGCGCTATCAGAAAGATCGATGATAGTCATACCGTCTCTTTGATTAACAGGGCCCGTATCTATAGTTTTGGCTTTAATAGATGGCACTGAGCCTGCTAAGGCGGGATTACCCCAATCTATTTGCATATTAGAAGGTTTGCCATCAGGATTAATAATGGTTGAGTCTGGTCCGGCATATGCGTAGTTTTCTCCTCCAACGTTAACCACACTAAAGACGCCATTAGGAAGTGTTAAAATGCCGACTTGATGATTCTTATTAAAATTTACAGCACTGAAACCTGGCATCGTTGAAAGATCTCTAGGTAAGGCTCTCGCTTCAGTGGTATTTATAAGTGAGTTAGAACGAGAAGCAAGCAAAGGACTTACAGCCGAGCTTTTTTTACCTATTGGTGATGTTGATGAAGCAACAAGAGATTCACTCATTCGAGCTGCAGCATGTGTTGATAAAGATGATGAAATTACCATGTATATTAAATTCCAAATTAAAAAAATGTTTTACATTCGGTTAGTATTTCATAAGCGATACTTGATCAGATTAGTTTTTTATAAAAACAAAAAATTGATAACTGTATTTATTTTTCGTCTCGCTTTTTTAAAAAAGAAAAAATAAAAAAAAGAATTACACTTACGAATTGATCTCAAGCGATAACAAAATGTCATTTAGCAAAAAATTATGACACGCACTTATTTTAGAAATAATAAAAAAATATACGCTTAAAAAAATGAAACTTACAATCAGCTAACAGCCTCACTGCAAAACCTTTTAATCATATAATTTAATTTGCCGAACCAGCAAACAAATCACACAAAAATCCACCACCCTTTCGCTACGACAACTACCCAAAACGCTTTTAGCCCTCTCGGATAAAATGAGAAAAGTAGCCTAATTATTTAAACAAGAAAAAATTAGATTAAAATTTCTTTTAAGGACAGAACTGCGAGAAAAATATGGATAGCATCGGACTTATAAAAGAAGTATAAAAAACACCTAAATTAAAAATATAATTTAAAATTTCGTCAACTACAAAAAAAGACTGAAGCTTTAATAGTAAATAAGGTCAATTAAGTATCAAGTATTTATTTAGTAAAGATCCCATTTACGATATACCGTCTCCACCTTGAAAAACTTATTTCGCACTCACAAAGTTGGACAAAGACCAGACGCACACAAACGAAAAAATAAGAACAAAAGAAGAATCAGAATCAAGGAAAGCTCAACTTGCAGATATTCGTAATCTCCACTAGGTTACAAAATTAGAATATAACCAATGGAATTTTAACACCGAACATTGCTTTGGATATCTTTCATTCAATAATTTTTGAAATAAACCGAAGATAAAATATTCTATACAATTTAGTCGCAATCCTCCACGGAAAAGAAAGATTTGTAACGGACATCTGAGTTTTCGTTACGTGAAAAATTTTGGAAAAATATTTTGATAAACAGACAAGAGATTAGTAAAAAGCAACAATAAATTACAAATTAAACACTGGTAAATATTGGTTAATGAGCTTTATTAAAAGTAAGGCTCGTGCGCTCAGCAATAATTTTGGCGTAAACATCCATAAGTTGATTCATTGAAAGAGCATCTGGATCGGTAACCAAATCTTTTATTTGGATCATTTCTAAGCCTTGATACCCGCAGGGGTTTATTTGTAAGAATGGGCCAAGGTCCATGTCAACATTAATTGCCACACCGTGATAACTACAACCGCGACGCACTCTCAAACCAAGAGATGCGATTTTCTTGTCATCCACATAAACACCTGGAGCATCAGCTTTAGCTGAGCTTTCGATACCATAGGATTGTAATAACTCGATGACGCTCTGCTCCAACAATGTCACCAAATCACGAACCCCCAGCTTTAAGCGTTTTAAGTCCAGTAAAGGGTAAGCGACTAACTGGCCTGGACCATGATACGTCACCTGGCCGCCACGATCAGTTTCGACAATAGGGATATTAGAGGTATTGAGAATATGTTCTGGTTTACCTGCCTGCCCTTGGGTGAATACCGGCGGGTGTTCCACCAGCCATAATTCGTCCACAGTTTCAGCATCACGTTTATCAGTGAAAGTTCGCATTGCTTGCCAACTTTCCTGATAGTCCATCAACCCCAGGTTTTTAACGTTAAGAATGGACATAGCCTTACATTTGTTGTCAGCAGAGATAGTTTAGTGTCGCCAAAAATAAAACCACCATTAAATGACCATCCGAGTGGATGGGTTTTTTTTCAGATCTTCAAATATAGCCTGTAGTTGATCAACACCTGTCGCCACAATAAAGACAGTAATAGAATGAAAGCGACCATTGCGACTATCCTGAACCCTAATCTTACTACGATCCAGATCCGGTGCGTGCTTTTCAATAATGTCTAACACTGCTGCCTGATACTCGTCACTGGCCACACCCAATACCTTTATCGGATAGTTAGCACAGGGAAACTCTATTTTTGGTGGTTCTTGTGTCGTCATTCAATTACAAACCTTTGACTATACATTTGGCCATAGCGTTCTTGCAGCTGAGGATAGCTTTATTCGCCACCTATCATTAATAATACATTATCCCACATACGTGAGATAAACCCGGCTTCTTCTACCGCTTCAACAGCAACTAATTCTTGTTCGATAATAGTCTCGCCTTCAAGGGTCACGAGAAGCTTGCCAAGTACCTGACCTTTGGTGATAGGCGCTTTAATCGTATTATCCACTTGCGTTTGTGCCTCTAAATTTTTATGGCTACCGCGGGGAATAGTTGCCACCAAATCCTTTTTCACTCCAAGTTTAACTTCGTCGGCTAAACCACCCCAAACGCGACTAGTATTTAAAACATCTGTTGCCTTATAAAGTGCATGCGTTTTGTAATAGCGAAAACCATAAGCTAATAGACGCTGAGACTCACTGGCACGCTGCTTCTCTGAACGGGTTCCAAGCACCACAGATATCAAACGCATATTATCTTTCAAAGAAGAGGCTACCAAACCAAAACCCGCTTCGTTTGTATGACCGGTTTTCAAGCCATCGACGAATTTATCCGTGAACAATAGTTTGTTGCGATTAGGCTGATTAATGCCGTTGTATTTAAAGTATTTCTCAGAATAGATAGAGTAATGATCAGGGTGATCATTGATTAATGCCTTGGCGAGTATTGCCAAGTCATATGCCGTTGACACATGACCATCAGCAGGCCAACCCGTAGCATTTTTAAATTGCGTACTTTTCATGCCAAGCAATTGCGCCTGTTGATTCATAACGTCAGCAAAAGATTCTTCACTACCAGAAATATGCTGAGCCAGAGCAATAGAAGCATCGTTACCTGATTGGATGATCACACCTCGCAATAGATCAATCACCTTAACCTGTGAACGAGGATTTAAGAACATTGTAGAGCTGCCGCTCTTAGTACCACCTCGGCGCCATGCATCTTCACTTATTGTGACTAAATCTGTTTCCTTCAAACGTCCTTCATGGATTTCGTCAGAAACAATATAGCTGGTCATCATCTTGGTTAAACTTGCTGGCGGCAGTGGTGTTGTTGAGTTGGACTCAACAATAACTTTGCCGGTATCCGCATCGATCAATAAATAAGCTGAAGCAGATAACTTAGGTGGCGCTGGAATAATAACCGGAGCAGCCGTCGCTACCACAGCATTGGCAGCCAGGCTGACAACCATTAAGGAAAATATAGAACGCAGCTTAAAAAATGACATGTACAGACGAGACCCTTTCAATTTTAATTCACCTTCATGTATAGCTAAATAACTATAGAAACGTTATTGAGGCGATAAATATTATATTAAACACATTATCCATAAAGCCTTAAGAATTTAAAGCTTACAAAAAATCAAGTAGAGATAGAGCCGAAGGCTTGCTAGGCCTGTTAATATGCCCTAACTGTCGCTTTTAGCAAAGTGTAACAGATTCACAACGAAACACGAGTGTCGACCACTGCTCATAAGCAGACTTTAGAGTACCTCTAGGGATAGATAATATGAGGCGTAGGAAAATTAGCTTTAATTAACTTCTCACGAAAAAGAGAAAGTTCTAGATTATCGACAAAAGGGCCAACTCGTACTTTAAATAAGCTCTGCTCTTTTTCAGGAGCCACCACCAAGACATCGCGTGATGTCATCTTAACAACCTTAGCCTGCAAAGCTTTTGCCGACGCGGCTTTACTAAACGCACCTAGCTGCAAAAAGGTATTAGCAGGCAATGCGTAGCCCGCCGAATGGACAGGCGCTGGAGCCTTAGGTTCACCCGAAGCAGCTGGAGCACTAGCTGCTTTTTTACCTGCTTGATACTGCTTAGGATCGATATACTCAACGAGAACTTCAGCGGTGCCGCCTTTTTGATAGCCAAGTTTCTTGGCGGCCGTATAGGTTAAGTCAATAATACGATCACCGTGGAAAGGTCCTCTATCATTAACTCTAACCACGACACTCTTTTTATTTTTAAGGTTAGTGACTTTGACATAACTTGGAATAGGTAAGGTCTTATGGGCCGCCGTCATACCATACATATTGTATAACTCTCCATTAGAAGTTTTGCGCCCATGAAACTTTTTTCCATACCAAGAAGCAACACCGCGCGCCTTATAGTTTGAGGGGTCTTTGATAACCCGATAAGTACGACCCAATACTTTATAAGGACTGACATTACCTGCAATCGTCCTTAATTCTTCACGTGGAACAGGTTCTGGTATATGAGAAACATCCACGGGGCGCTTAGGGCCGCTGTCTTTCTCCTCATCTTTAGGAGGTGGAGTTTGTACACCAGGGTCTTTCACAGTCATAACCTCACAACCAGACAAAAAGAAGATACAAAGTAATAGTCTTATATCTAAGAAAAAAGGGGGTTTTACATTCGTTTTCTTCTGACTGGGGTTCATATCAACTCAAGCTTTTGGTGTACTTATATTGGTATTCATTCAGAACAGGCATCGCCTGAGCTTATTTTGAGTGTCGAGAAATTAACGGCTCATAGCCAAGGGTTTGTCCGTACCATTTTTGTTATTGTCAGGCAAACGCTGTTTTATTTCTTGACTCAATTGCCAAACAGCTAATGCATACATGTGGCTTCTATTGTATCGCGTAATAACATAGAAGTTGTCAAAACCGATCCAAAACTCTTTACCATGATCGCCTATGAACATCAAAGGCACTGCTTTTTTGCTGGCTTCGTAGCCGTCATCAACCGGCACAAAGCCCTTCTGGTTTAATTCTTCTAAAGTATGCTTAGGGCGCTTCTTTGAATTCAAAACATCATTATCGTAAGCATTTTTAATCCGAGCACGCGTAAACACTGGTTGTTTCGACTGCCATTTATGCGCTTTGAAATAGTTAGCAACACTACCAATGGCATCGGTCGGATTATTCCAAATATCAGCAATTTCATCGCCATCAAAATCCACTGCAAAATTGCGGAAGCTACTAGGGATAAACTGCCCATATCCCATAGCCCCAGCATAAGAGCCTTTAAGTGCAAGAGGGTCTTGTTTCTGCTCTTTTGCAAGCAACATAAAATGCTCAAGCTCACTCAAGAAAAATTTACCCCGTTTAGGATAGTCAAAGCCCAACGTTGCTAGGGCATCTAATACTTTGTAACTACCAGCGTGGCGCCCATAGCGGGTTTCCACACCAATAATGGCAACAATAACTTCTGGATCAACACCATAAGTCTCAGATGCTCGTTTAATTGCTTCACTATGCTGCTGCCAAAACTCGATACCTTGATTAATGCGAGATTCCTGAATAAATATTTTGCGGTATTCAAACCACTCTTTAGTTTTCTCTGCCGGCCGTGAGATCGCATCTAAAATAGATTGTTGTTTTTTTGCCTTGCTTAAAAGCCCAAGCACTTCTTCGCGTTCAAATTTATGTTCATTCACCATTTTGTTAACGAACTTTTCAGCCAAAGGATGCTTGGAGTAGTCGGCCTGCACTGAAGAAGCTAACAATATCCCCAAGGGTAATAGTTTGTTAATGAATGAAACCTTAAAAGATGAACAAAAAGTTTTTAGTCGCATTGTCAATTTAAATAGTTAGTTATTGAAGAGCACAGAATATATCGACTCTTAAAGTGAAAAAACAGCAAGCACATCAAAGTTAGCAGAACTCTCAACCTAACCCAGGTTTTTTTTCAGGCTCCTATGGGCATTCAGCCCATGTTGGCCCAACCTTATGCCAAGCTAGTATTCAGATGCCACTTTTTTCTTTTCGGTGGCAATAGCCATTAAAATACCAAAGCCCGTCATCAGTGTTACAATTGATGTTCCCCCCAGGCTTACTAAGGGTAAAGGAACTCCGACCACCGGCAGCAGGCCTGCCACCATACCAATATTAACGAAGATATAGACAAAGAAAGTCAAGGTAATACTCCCTGCTAACAGCCTATTAAAAGTATTCTGTGCTGTCCAAGCAATAAATAAGCCGCGACCAATAGTTAAGCCATAGAGTGAAATTAAACAGATAACCCCTAGCAAACCAAATTCTTCGGCAAGTACAGCAATAATAAAATCGGTATGGCTTTCAGGCAAAAAGTCTAATTGTGATTGTGTTCCTTTTAACCATCCCTTGCCTTCAAGCCCTCCAGAACCAATGGCAGTTTTCGACTGAATAATATTCCAACCTGCGCCAAGCCTATCAGCCTCGGGGTTTAATAAGGTAAGCACTCGTCTTTTTTGATAATCCTTCATGACAAATTCCCACATGGGCCATGCACTTAACAGCACCAGAAAGACACTGCTAAAAACATAACGCCAACGCAAACCCGCTAGAAATACTACAATCATGCCCGAGGCAATAATTAACAGAGAAGTACCGAGATCAGGTTGTTTAAGAATTAAAAAGGCAGGCAAGCCAATAATGACAATACACCAAAAAGTATGCTTTAAATTAGGGGGCAACATTCGGGCCGAGATATAAGACGCCACCATAATCGGCACCGCAATTTTTAACACCTCTGATGGCTGAAAGCGAAAGAAGCCCAAACTGATCCAGCGCTGAGCGCCCTTAGCTCCAACGCCAATAAAAAACACGGCAGCCAGTAATATCAGCCCAAAGCCATAGAACCAAGGACTCCAGCGTCGCAACAGGCTAGGGTCCACTTGTGCCACAGCAAACATCGTACAATAAGCCACGCCAAAAAAAACTAACTGGCGTGTTACTAACCGCTGGCTTTCGCCGCTGGCACTGTAGAGAACCGTTAGTCCATAAGCTGTAATGAGCAGTAGTAATAATAGTAAGATCGGATCAATATGCATGCGCCGCCAAAGGCTTTCGGTACGGCTAAAATGATCTTTTGAATCAGGCAAGCGCCTTAAAAAATCCTGATTGGAAGAACTCATTGACTAACCAACCCTTTTGACTCCATCGGTTCTGAGCTTAGGTATTGATCGAAAACCGCCTTGACCACAGGAAAAGTGGTTTTACCATGACGCTCACCATTTTCAACAATGACCGCTAAAGCAACTTTAGGTTTATCGGCAGGCGCGAAACCCACAAACAAGGTGTGATCACGATAGGCTTCTTTTAATGCCCCGCCATCATACTTTTCACCCTGTGCAATACCCACTACCTGAGCAGTGCCAGTTTTGCCCGCAATTTTATAGTCTAAGCTACGTCCCAAGCTATTGGCGGTACCGCGAATACCATGCACCACATCGGCCATTGACTTATGAATAAAGTCCCAGTTCAAGTCATAGCCTTCATAATGGCTTTCTTCTTTCAGCTCAGTAGGTTTCTCCCCTACGCTAGCCACTAAGCGAGGTTTAATACGCTTGCCTTTAGAGGCCAAGGTAGCTGTCATCACAGCAAGTTGTAAGGGGGTTGTCAGCACATCCCCTTGGCCAATGCTCATGTTGAGACTATTTCCAGGATACCAACTTAAGCCCCTGGTCGCTTTCTTCCAGGCCCGCGAAGGCCAGAGGCCATGACGCTCACTGGTAATATCTAACTCCGTGTCGCTGCCTAAGCCAAAATACAGTCCGAAAGCATGCATACGATCAACCCCCATTCGGAAAGCCAAGTCGTAGAAAAATATATCGCATGATTCAACAATAGCCTGTTTTAAATCCACAGAGCCACCGTGACCACCTTTTTTCCACTCACGATAAAAGCGCTCGTCATTTTCAAGTTGGTAATAGCCAGGATCTTTCACTCGAGTATTGAACTGAATAATTTGGGATTCTAAGCCGCCCATACCAAGCATTGGTTTCAAGGTGGAGCCAGGAGGATATTGCCCTTGTATAGTCCGGTTAAATAAAGGCAAGTCTTTTGAATCATTAAGTGCACGATATTCCTTTACACTAATACCGGTCACAAAACTATTAGGATCAAAACTTGGAGTGCTCACCATGGCCAGCACCCCACCGGTTTCTACTTCAATGACAACCACCGCACCACGGCGCTGGCCTAAGGCCTTGGTGGCAGCCTCTTGGATTTCACTATCTAGGAATAAATACAAATCTGAGCCTGCATTTGAATGCTCTTCGTCAATAACACGCAGGCTGCGGCCATGAGCGTTGGTTTCAATATATTCATAGCCAACACTACCGAGTAACTCACTCTCATAAAACTTTTCGATACCAATTTTGCCGATACTATGTGTGCCCGCGTAACGCTCAAAAGTCGGCTCGTCGAACTTAGCTAACTCATTTTCACTAATACGCCCGACATAACCAACAGTATGGGCAAACAAAGGGCCTTTGGGATAGTGCCTAACCAGTTGTGCATCTACCTTCACACCTTTCAAAGCAAATTTGTTCACTGCAAGAATAGCAATTTCTTCCTCGGTCAATCGATATCGCAAAGGCACAGGCTCATATGGACGGCGACGCTGCTTGAGGTACTTATAAAAATTTTCTTTATCTTGCTCACTGATGGAGACCAGCGACGATAACTGCTCAATGGTTTCATCGAGGTTACTTACACGTTCGCGAACGACAGACAAAGTAAAGCTCGGTCGATTTTCCGCAATCAACTCTCCTTTGCGATCAAAAATAAGCCCTCTATTAGGTGCTACCGGCCTCACTTGGATACGATTTCTATCCGAAATAGTGGAATAACTTTCGTGCTGGGTCACTTGTAAAGAATAAAAGCGAGCGACCAGAATACCAAACAGTAGGAACACTGCGATCAAAGCCAAAATCATTCGTCGGGAAAACAGTATCGCCTCATTGAGGTGATCTTTAAAACGATGATGTTCGGTACCAGACCAATTCATAAACGCGTCAGTTATTTATATAAAATTAGTTATGCGATGTTAGCAATATCACAGGCGCTTAACCGCCTATGATCACAAATATACATAGGCTACTTATGGTATGGATGATTTTGTGTAATTGTCCAAGCGCGATAAAGTTGTTCTATCAAAACCACCCGCACGAGAGGGTGGGGCAAGGTTAATGCAGATAAAGACCATGACTCATCTGCAAGCCCTAGACACTCTTTTGATAAACCATCCGGGCCACCAATAACTATATTTGCATGTATCCCCGACATTTGCCAATTTTCTAGCTTGGTCGCCAATTTTTCGGTGGATAAACTCGTCCCTTTAACATCTAGCATGATGACATGAGCTTTCTTAGACAAAGCGGCAATAATTTGTGTTCCTTCTTGCGCTTTTATTTTTTCTCTGTTGCTTGTCTTCGACCTGGGTGCTAATGGAAGTTCTATCAATGAAGGACACAATTCTCTAGGTAAACGCTTAGCATATTCATCATAGCCTTGCGCTACCCATGCAGGCATTTTATTGCCAACACTTATTATCGAAAGTTTCAAACGCTAACACCTGCCTTAGTGATGAAGCTTAAGGATTATGAATTATTCTTTCTCGATGGAGGCTCCATCGTCCATAACTTTTCTAACTCGTAAAAATCACGAGTGCTTTGTTGCATCACATGAACCACAGTATCTCCAAAATCCACCAAGGTCCACTCGCCATCCTCCATACCTTCTACACCAATTGCCTGAATACCAGCTTTTTTTGTGTCTTCGACAATGTTTTGAGCCAAGGATTTTACATGACGGCTTGAAGTACCGGTAACAATGACCAAACAATCCATCACATCACTAAGTTCTGTAACATCCAGCTCGGTGACATCTTGCCCTTTTGAATCTTCTATTGCGTTTTTAATAATCTCATTTAAGTTTTCTGACATGTAATTCTCACTAAATCTATTTACTACTTATAAATCTTCACTTCAATATCTGCGCCAATCTATTTATGAGTCTGTTGGCCGCGAGATATAGAGCTGTTTATTTTTAATATATGCCGCCACCCTACTGGGCACGTCATCATCAATACTTTGCCCAGCAACCACTCTTTTGCGAATAGCGCTGGAAGCAAGGTCTAGTTCTTCTGTATCAAGCATCACTATTTTACCGCAAGCATGATGCCTCACAGCAGCGGCCGCAACGCTATTTTGCGCACAGTATGCCAGCAATTTATTATGCTCACCTTGCTCGTCAATATCGATGCCAGCTCGCCTAACAACAAGCAAGTTACATAGTTTAAGTATATCCTGCCAACGATACCATGTACTAAAGCTTATCCACGAATCCCAACCGATCACGAAGCATAGACAGCAATCATTACCTTCTTGTTTACGAATTTCCAGCATGGAGTCATAAGTGTAAGATAACTTTTCTCTTTTTAATTCTCGCTGATCAATTACAACATTGGGAAAATCTTCAAGAGCAGCTCGTAACATATGAAGTCGGTCTTGCTCAGTCGCCTGTAGAGCCTGCTTGTGCGGGGGTAAGCGACAGGGCAAAACCCGCATTTGTTCGGGCTTTAGGATATCAAGAACACTTTGAATAACGAATAGGTGGGCGTTATGCACAGGATCAAAACTTCCCCCGTATAACGCCACAATAGGCAACGGTATGGACATTAACTTAGGATTTGACCATTACCCAAGACCACCCATTTTTGAGACGTTAAGCCATCGAGACCAACCGGGCCACGGGCATGAATCTTATCAGTGGAAATACCAATCTCTGCGCCTAAGCCGTATTGAAAGCCATCGGCAAAACGTGTGGAGGCATTAATCATAACCGAGCTGGAATCCACTTCTGTTAAAAAGCGCCTAGCCAACGTGTAGTTTTCAGTGACTATCGACTCCGTATGTTGAGAGCTGTAACAATTAATATGCTCAATCGCAGCATCGATATCATCAACAACCTTAATAGATAAAACAGGGGCGAGATACTCTGTCTGCCAGTCTTCCTCAGAGGCAGGCAAAGCAGAGACTAACTTACAGGTTTTTTCACAGCCACGCAGTTCAACGCTTTTATCCTGATAAGCTTGGGCAAGACGGGGAAGAATATCTTTCGCTATCGCATCTGCAACTAGCAGGGTTTCCATCGCATTACATACACCGTAACGGTGGGTTTTACTATTGAGAGCGATATCAAAGGCTTTTTCAAGATCTGCTTGTGCATCAATATAAACGTGACATATACCATCTAAATGTTTGATTACGTTGACTTTCGCATCATTGGCTATTCTCTCAATAAGGCCTTTGCCACCGCGAGGAACAATTACATCCACATATTCGGACATCGTGATCAGTTCGCCCACTGCAGCCCGGTCTGTGGTTTCAATAACTTGTACAGCATCTTCTGGCAAACCGGCATGGCTTAAGCCCTGCTTGATACATTTGGCTATCGCCTGATTCGAACGAATCGACTCACTACCGCCACGCAGAATAGCGGCATTTCCAGATTTCAAACAAAGACTAGCCGCATCGATAGTGACATTAGGCCGAGACTCATAAATAATGCCGATAACCCCCAAGGGCACTCGCATTTTTCCCACTTGAATACCCGAGGGGCGATATTTAAGATCAGTAATTTCACCGCAAGGGTCAGGCAAAGCCGCCACCTGTTTTAGCCCTTCGATCATGCCATCGATGCGCGCGGGAGTAAGCTCTAAACGATCCAACAAAGCCGCATCTAGACCATTACTTTTACCTTGCTCAAGATCCTGCTGATTGGCAGCAGAGATAGCCTCTCTAGCGCCTTCAATCGCATCGGCAATGGCCAGCAAGGCATTATTTTTAGCGCCCGTTTCAACCGCTAACATTTGACGGGAGGCACTCTTTGCGCGAGTCCCAAGGGACTGCATATACTCTTTGATACTCATCTATTTAATACTATCGCTCATGTATAAACTTCGTTTTGGAGATTATCGTCAAGCTAAAGCGCGCAGCTCTTTCGCGTCGCTTTTGAGCTTTTTGTTACGCTTTACTGGTTTTCGGCACTTCGCCAAGATCTTGTAGCACCGTATTGTAGAGTATTGGGCTTAACTTGAACGAAGTAAGCCGAAGCTTATTAAGGTATGGAGCTACTGCGGGGATAATGCCGCGCTCCTTAGCCATTTTAAAGATTCCTAGCATACCAGCGACTCTAATGCCCTGGTTTTTTGCTTCCCACCTTCCGTCCAGTTCATCAATAATGAGTAAATCAGCATTCGTATGCAGAGCGAGCCCAATTGCTTGGCTCTCACCAGGATCTAGCTTTTTTTTAAATTTCTTCGCATACCCATCATAACTATTAACCTTTTTAACTTTAATCCAAGGTAGAGTTTTGACCTCTTTAGAGCCACCTATATGGTCGCCTTGCCGAGTAAGCTCCTGATAAACGGCTTCGGGAATATAGATCGTTTTGAAAAGGTTTTTCAGTAACTCAATAGCCCCTATTTGGGAAAGGTAAGTAATAGCTGTAGTGTCGCTAACAACGATTTTTCCTGGTTTATTTACCATTTTAAAAATCCTTTAAGTTATCGCTATCTTCTAAATACTCATTGACGTCATAATTTACATATTCATTATATTTCTCGAGTAATCCATGAAATTCAATCTCTGAAGTACCAAGAACCTTTCCACCTTGGACGCCATTTATCCTTTTTGCTTTATAAAGTGATATGGCAAGAAATTCGATCATTTCAGATTGACTTAATCCTGCACTTTCCGCTATCTCGTCTAGTACCTCTATTTTCATAACTTATTCCCTCATAGTTGCAAAACTTTTGAAGCATAACTACCGTCTTTAATAATTTTGCCTTAAAGACTTGGGGTTTAGAAGCTTTAACTAACTCATAAAAGGTACTGCATGAAGAACATACTATTGACGAACTTATCAGTAGGTTTTACTTTTATTACTAAACCGGATAATAGTTTGAATACCAGCTTCCATCTTTGCTCGTGCAGTGCTATTTGCACTATGTACTCTTATTTCTGGCGGTATGAACTGTTGAGTAATGACAGCCTCTTCAATCCAAAGTACTACATCATTACCAGTGCCTCGCTCATCATCACCTAGATCATGATCAAGACTAATCACATCAACATTTCCAGTCTTGAGCAGTTCAATTGCCTCATCAGGCCAATATACTCTCTCCCAGCCATCAGGAGTGGGTCTCAGATCATCAAGATAAACTTTCATGGTGCTCATAGCTATTTTGCATACTGCGCCCAACTGTGGATAGGTATTATACACGCTTATGCAAATGAGGCATCGCTGTCTGTGGCAAAGCATGAACATGCATATTGCACACGCTCTTCTACGCTCCAGCGCTCAAGGCGCGGGGTTTCTTCGATTTTATTAAGCCTTGGAATTAAGCCTGTATTATTGGCAATCTGTATTGAGAGGCCCGGGCGCGCATTTAGTTCAAGTAACATCGGCCCTAGTTTTTCATCGATAACTAGGTCGACACCTAAATAGCCTAACCCGGTCATATCGGCACAGGCGCAAGCTAGCTCTAATAGCCTGCCCCATTTAGGGAGTGCAAGTTCTGAAAGGTCTTGTTTAGTATCGGGATGGATACGGATAGGTACATCATTTTGCACGGCATTTACCGCTTTACCTGTGGCAATATCTAATCCAACACCAATGGCCCCTTGGTGTAAGTTGGCTTTGCCATTAGACTCTGAGCAGGAGAGTCGCATCATCGCCATCACAGGCACACCGCGAAAAACAATCACGCGGATATCAGGCACGCCCTCATAAGAATAGTTAGACAAGCTGCCATCGACGCGAATACAGTCTTCTATCATGGCAACATCGGTGGCACCACCAAGAGAAAAAAGCCCAGCTAAGATATTAGAGATATGTCGTTGTAGCTCTGCGGCCTCAAATGCTTGACCGTTAGTACGGTAATACTTGCCATCCTCAACATTGGATACCACCAAAATTCCCTTACCACCTGAGCCTTTGGCAGGTTTAATACAGAAGGAAGTATAACCTTCTATCAAGCTACCGATGTTTTTCGCCAGTGACTGGCTTTCAACCACACCAATTAACGGTGGGACAGTGACCCCGTGTTCAATAGCGAGCGTCTTCGTTTGTAACTTATCGTCCACAATGGGAAATAGTGAGCGCTGGTTGTAGCGGCCAATATAGGAAATATTGCGTCTGTTCATTCCCATCACACCTTTCGATGCGAGGTTTAGATAAGTTCGAAACATACGTGTATTGAAATTTAAAGTGTCAAAGCCTTAGCTCTTTTGAAAGGGACTGAAACGACGAAGTTCAAGTAGTCGATAGCCTGTGTAATTACCAACAAGCAAGACAACCCCCATGAATACAAGCTGCAGCCCTAAGAAATTAAATGTTAGATGCCGTACCAGCTCATTGGTCAGTAACATATAAGTCACTAACGCTACCAACAGCGAGCCGCCAGATTGCACCAACACTTCTTGTGGCCCCTCCTCTTCCCAAAGAATGGACATTCTTTCGATCGTCCAGCTTAGAATAATCATCGGGAAGAAGGTAATTTTCAGACCTTCACTCAGGCCCAGTTGGTAAGCAATTACCGACAAACCAGCAATCAAGATGATTACGGAGATAATAACGGCGGCAATCCGCGACACCAGCAGTAGATTTAGATGGGAAAGATAACTTCGAATCACCAAGCCCGTGCTAACAATTAACAGGAAGCCCACTAACCCCGTTACCAGGCTAGTTTGTATGAAAGACATAGCGATCAGCACAGGCATGAAGGTTCCAGAAGTTCTGAGACCAACAAAAATCCGCATAAATACCACTACCATTACACCCACAGGGATGAGCAAGATACCTTTAAATAAGGCTTGCTCCTCAAGAGGTAGACTATGGATGGAGAAATCAAGTATGGAAGGGTCTCTCACAAACCCACTGGCTTGAGCTTCATTGAGCGGCACTTCTTGCTCGATCATTGAAAATGAAACATTGGTATTAGAGCCGCCAATCACATCGATCAGAGGTTGAGAGTGGGATTCCCATAACAACAATGTGCCGGGCTTTCTAATTTTTCCACTTTCTGGGTTGAAGATTTTGTAGCCATCTTCATTAAATACCTGCAGGTAGCTCACTAGACGCTGGCGCCTGCGGCCATCCTCCAGTTTTAGGCCCAAAACTTCTCGCGCCGATACATCCGCGTGCTGCAGAAGGGTGACCAACCAGGCAATCTTAGACTTGTTCTGGATAAGGAACTCAGCACTTTGTGTCTGAGTATTAAATTCGCGAATTAGCTCAGATGTTAGAGTAAAAGGATCAGCAGAACGTTTTAGTGCCTGCTCAAGTAAGGTTTTAGCGGCTGTTTCATGTGGGCCATCTCCGAGAGGCGTTAACTTAGCCTCGGGCATGGTATATGTTCCAGCCTGGTTCTGATCCTCATCGACCAAAACATCAACACGATAATAGAGTATTTGTGGGCCTGCAGCATCGCGAATAGTCCATTGTGCTCGGCGCGCAGGCTCATCTTCTAGGTATGAAAGACCATAGCCCGCACTGGCCGTATGCTCTGCCATACGCACAAAGCCTTCTTGTGTATCGGGAATTGCGAGAGAAACGGTAACGGGTTCGTTACGTGCTCTAAATTCGACTTTCGATTCAATGGACCAAATTTGTTGCTTTTCACCTGGCAACCACGGCACATCAAAATTCTCGTGCCGGTAATAACTGAGCATAATACCGGCAGAAATTAATAGGAAAACTAAAAAATAGAAAGGTTGTCTAGCGAGCTTCACTGATTACTCAACTCTAATTTACTCAACTCTAATTTATTCAACTTGGGCAGTTAGTTTGGGGTCTTGTGGGCGAGTGAATTTCTTGGCCACATCTACCACAGCAATATCCTGAAGAAAACTACGTCCAAGTAGGACGGGGTATAACATTCCAGTACGATCAGACAAAGTAAATTCAGTTTGTTCGGTCAACTCACCAAGTAATAAGCTTAGCTTGACGACAGGGCGTCTCTCCAGTTTATCGCTAGAAGCTTGACGGATACGTACATAACGTTCAAGTGGCGCTTCCATGGAAATATCTCTTTCACCCAAGCTGACGCTAAATCTCACCCAACGATCACCATTACGCTCAAAACGCTGAATATTGGTAGCATTGAGAGACGAGGAACTCGCTCCAGTATCCACTCTAGCTTTCATATATTCACTAGCACCCTCAATTAGAACATATTCCAAACGACCCAAAACAGCTTTGCCACCTACCGAAAGCGCTGCAGGATCAACTTTTGGAACTGTTTTGTTCTTTTTGGGAGATTCCGTAACCTGAACTCTTTGCTTGGGTGCTGTAGCCTGCACCAATTGCTTACCGATAATATGGATTTGGGACTGCATTTGGCCGATGCGATCCGCCAAAGCCAACTGAGAATCGGATAGAGAATTTAGGCGTGAGCTGTGTTCTGACAGCAAATCTTGTTGCTCTTGCAATAATTCATGGCTTTCGAGAGCCAGCGGATTATCTTTGTTGACACGAAACATTGAACATGCAGAGAGAAAAATGAGACCCGCACAAAGGAGTAATACTCTCATTATATACACCTAAAAAATATCCTATTAATTCTTCATTATGATCCCGCCAGTATAGCGGCTATACATAATACCAATCGCCATTTATTTTTATGCGAATAGCGACACAAGATAGGCTCAAAACCGACAAGTATTCACACATATGCTTGATTCAAAGCCTTATAGACAACGACATTATAACCCGTAAAGCGTAAAACAATATGACAGGCCGAGATAAAAATGCTCTTTGCAGGCTGTAAAGACCTCTGCAAAATCTAAGCTAGCTCGATACAAGTGAGCAAAAAATCATCGCTTGCAGCAGCCTGAGCACAGCTTTTAATCATTGGAAACGAACGCTATGATACTACGTACTTAAAGAAGGTTTTTAAAGAAAGTTTTTGAGGAAGTAGTTTCAGATGTCTTTGCAAGGTGTAATTTTTGATCACGATGGCACACTTGTGGATAGTGAGCGATTTCATTACGACATATGGCAGCAGCTAATGCAGAGCCATCACATCCACTTCTCAGAGCAGGATTATATTGCCCATTGTAGTGGTGTTCCCAGTATTGAGAATGCCCGATTCATTGTTAATAAGTACGATATTGACCTGGAGCCAAACGCACTATGCCAAGCCAAAGAAGCTCTCTGTGCCAAATATTTTGACCAGCATGAAACGATACTTTTACCTTATGTGCAGCAAACTATCGAGCAGTGCCATAAGCTCGGGCTAAGACTTGCGGTAGCAACAGGCGCCCCTAGAACCACCGTACAAAAATCCATCAGCAAACGAGATTTTTTCCCACTTTTCTCTTGTGTTGCCACTAGCGATGATGTTGTCCACAACAAACCTGCAGCTGACGTATACCTTCTGGCACTCAGCTCTCTTATGCTCAAGGCGGATGAGTGTATTGCTATTGAAGATTCACCAACAGGTATCGCCGCCGCCAAAGCTGCAAAACTTAGATGCATTGCCGTGCAAAACCATTATTCTAGGCAGCAAGATTTAAGTGCAGCAGATTATATTGTCGACGATTTATCTCAGGCGTACAGTATAATTGAGTCGCTTATTGGCTAGCCGCCACGTAAGAGTGGGGCTATCAATCCCATCACTACTGAGAGTTCAGCCTTGGTTCAGATAGTGAGACGTATCCTGTGTTTAACAATATAGGAGAAGATCATGAACCGTCTGATTAAACTCACAACTCTCGCTTCTTTGCTAAGTGTTTCAGCTTTTTCTGCGGCCGACAACCACAGGTTTTACGACTACGCCAAAGTTAAGGATGTGACCCCCATATATAAAACCTACAAGCACCGAGTACCAGAAGAAAGTTGCTGGGTTGAAACAGTTCAAACTGAACATCGCAGACCTCGTCATAATTCGGCCACAAGCACTATCGTTGGCGGTATCATTGGCGGCGCTATAGGACATGCTGTAGGACATAAAAAAAGTAACAAAAGAGTGGGGGCAGTCGTAGGTTCAGCCCTAGGCGCATCTATTGGGCACGATATTGGAAGACGCAGTAGAGGCGCAGATCGCTATGATGTCAGTTATGAAGATGTAGAACGTTGTGAAGTTTCTTATCACACAGAAACCCAAGAACGTTTAACCGGATATGATGTTACTTATAAGTACCGAGGAAAAACTTACTCTACATTTATGGAAGAGCATCCAGGTAAGCGCATTAAAGTTTCTGTCAACGTTCAGCCTGTAGATTACTAACCGTTGATTTTTAAAAAAATCGGTAAATATCTAACGATTAGCGTAAAATGGGCAACATCAACCTCAAAATTATGCATATGGCGTTTTATTAATGAAGTTGTTCAAAAACACTAAACAGTTGGGTAAAGCTGTCGCCTTAACGGTGACAATAAGTACTCCATGTATAAGCATCGCGCAATCTCAGAGTGATGAGAATGCTGTTGGCGAGGGCAATATTAAGCATCTTCGATATGCTAGCCTCAATGACCAGCTTATATATAGAAAAGCCTCTGGAAAAAGCCAAGCTGCAGCACAAGCACAGTCTCAATATGGTGGTAAAGTACTTAGTGTCAACACCTCTAAACGAGATGGTCGTACCGTATATAGAGTCAAGCTGCTACTGGATTCCGGGCGCATTAAAATAGTGTCTATTAACGGCGGATAAAACTTATGCGATTACTCATTATTGAAGATGAAGCAGCGATACGAGAACAGCTAGCTGATTTTTTTCAGCAGCAAAACTTTATTATTGATACAGCTGCAGATGGTAAAGAAGGAAGTTACTTCGCGATGGAATACGATTATGACATTGCGATTATCGATATAGGCCTACCTTTCAAAGACGGCATCAGTATCATCAAAGAATTGCGCGAGGCGGGCAAAAAATACCCTGTATTGGTGCTAACAGCACGTGGTAACTGGCAAGATAAAGTCAGCGGTTTGGAAGCAGGTGCCGACGACTACTTAGTCAAGCCTTTCCATTCGGAAGAGTTACGCGCCAGAGCCAACGCTTTAATTAGACGCTCAACTGGCAACGCTTCTCCCGTGCTTAACTTTGCCCCCATACGCATAGACACTTCAGCAAAGCACGTTTCAGTGAATGATAACAGTGTGGAATTAACTAGCTACGAATATAATACCCTTGAGTATTTAGCATTGCATGCGGGTGAGGCAGTATCAAAAACAGAGCTGACAGAGCATCTATACCACCAAGATTTTGAGCGTGACAGCAATGTGATTGAAGTATTCATTGGGCGCTTACGAAAAAAGCTTGATCCCGATAATACAATTAAGCCAATCAAAACTGTACGTGGACAGGGTTATCGCTTCCACCTTGAAAATTAAACAACTCATTATCTCAATAGTTAACCTGTTACGCAGCAAATCTCTAGCATGGCGGATATTTTCTGCCTCGGTAATTCTTCTACCTATATTGTTGGGCTTCAGCGCCTTCATGCTAGACCGAGCATTTCGGAAAAGCGTCTATAATAGCGAGCAGGATTCTCTACTCGCTTACACTTATTCGATGATGGCTGTAGCCGAGCCTGATGAAGGTTTTCTGTTAATCCCCGACGCACTAAGAGAATCACCGTTTAACGATCCGGCATCCGGCTTATATGCTCAAATAGTTGATGATGAATTCGGCCCTATTTGGGAGTCTATCTCTCTGAGCATTTCTCCTTTTACGGCCAAAATTCCATATAAGCATGTGGAAATTGGTGAATTTAGTTTTAGTACAGAGGAAATCGAAGGGGAAAGTTTTTTTATCTCGCGTTTCAACTCAGTATGGGAAATAGAAGAGATTGACCGTGAGTTTCAGTTTGTGGTTATCCATTCTCAAGCGAAATTACGTGGCGACTTGCTGGGCTACCGCAAAACGTTATTAGGGTGGCTGAGCGGCCTTGCCATACTTCTAATTATTGTGCAAACAGCCATTATCCGCTGGGGCTTGTTCCCTCTTAAACGCTTGGCATTAGATATTAAACAACTTGAGTCAGGTCTTATCCAGTCGTTAGACAAAAACTACCCAGAAGAAATTGTACCCGTCACACAAAATATTAATTTGCTACTCAGCAGTGAACAAAAACAGCGTAAGCGTTATAAGAATACGTTGGCGGATTTAGCCCATAGTTTAAAAACGCCACTATCAGTGATACGTAGTGTGATAGAAAAACATTTTCCTCAAGCAGAGAAGAAAGCAGAATGGGAATTGGCCGTCAATGAGCAGATTGAGCGCATGACCAAAATCATTAGTCATCAATTAAATCGTGCGACCGCTACTAAAGCTTCATTCCAATCTACGATTAAACTCACTCATCTTATCAAGCGAATTGGCAATGCATTAGAGAAAGTCTACCAAGATAAAAATATTCAGTTCACACTTCACATAAAAGAAGACCTAGACTACGCGGCCCAAGAAGCAGACTTTATGGAAGTACTGGGAAATATTTTGGAGAATGCTTTTAAATACGGCCATGGTAAGGTCACCGTAGATGCTATTCGCAATAAAAAAAGCATTACCATCAAAATATCAGATGATGGCGACGGCGTACCCGAGAGCATGCGTAATGAGATTCTCGAACGCGGTGCACGTGTAGATACATCGACACCCGGCCAAGGCATCGGTTTAGCTGTAGCCGCAGAAATTATCAGTAGCTACGACGGTGGAATATTAGTAGAAAAATCACACTTGGGTGGTGCTTGCTTTATACTGACACTGCCAGTATAAAATTAAATTTTGTAGGATTAACGCTAGCAATGCAATTACTGCTTTTACAGATACTACGCTTTATTTTTCAAAACCCTATTTTTAAGGTATTGAGAATTTTTCAGTTCCTACTTGCCATCGGCATTTTCTTTACCTTCGCTCTAATGCCAGTGAACAACACTCCCTCCAATATCCCGCCAGCAGCTCTTCATTTTACTGGCAACTTGTTACTTATAACATCGGCTTGGGTAGCATTATTAGAATACCTAAAGACAAGTAGAATATTTATTTTAAGCGCCGTTTTATCGCTGTGTTCTGAACTTGCACAGAGCCTTACTACCACGCGAATTACTGACCCTATGGACTTAGGCTACAACCTCATAGGACTTTCGGTAGGAGTATTAATATGTTTTATGCTCAATTACTTATTAAATACAAAACATATCACGGTACTTAACTGATTGAAATAGGCTTTATTTTTTTCTAAAAAAACACTGAATCAAAGAACTCAACGGCATCTTTACCAATACGTTGATGTACATCCTCCCGCACAATATCCTTATGATCTAAGCATAACTCACTCAAATATTTCTTGCCAAGAGAAGTACAATTAGACAGAAATGTGTAGTGGCCCACTTTATCTATTTCAGAATATTTTGCCGCTTTGATAAGAGAGGATACCCTCTTTGCATTCGAGAGAGCAGGTGCTACTTTATCATTACTACCCACCACAACTCGCACTGGGATAATAATATTTTGTAAACTTTTTTCAGTAATTGACTGAGCAACCGCAGGAGCTAGTACAAACGCGGCTTTAATAGCACTAATTTTGAATGAATCGCCTTGCCTAAGCATGGATTCTTTAACTCGAGCGGTATCCTTAACTTTCTTAAATTCTTTATCGATAGAAGAAAATTCCAACTGAGCATCGCAGGTAAAGTCTCGTTTAGGACTTTGGCAAAATTTTGCAAATAGTGTTTTATCGGTAATACCACCGATAGCAGAAATTGCGGTATAACCACCTAGAGAAAAACCAACAACGCCTATTTTGTCATTGTCAATATAGCCTGACCAAAGACGATGCTGAGATAATTCATTTAATACAACAGATAAATCCAGTGTGCGTTCCCACCAAAGCTTGTAAGCTTCGGCATATTTTTTCGGTTCAATAGCGGTATTACCATGATGGTTAACGCCTATGACTAAATAGCCATGTTTAACTAGATGTTCAGCTAACCAGAGCATCTGTAGGGCCGAGCCTCCTGTTCCATGAGACATAATAACTAATGGTAGAGCTATTTTATTAACAGGTTTTGCACCCCATACAGCATTACCGGCATTAAACAGTGGCTCATCAGGTTCACCTAGCATCACAGGCTCAACATTCTCAGCCTTGGTAGGATAGAAAATATGAGAAGTAATGGGGCGAGGCCCTTTTCCATTCCAAGCTAAGCGACTCTCGTCTGTAAACTCTATCTTTGATATTCCAACATTTACGCTGTTTTGAGCGTGCAGCTTTACAGATAAAGCAGCTACTAGTACGAATATTATAGTTATTCTGAAGTTCATATCAGCGATACGTCCTTGGGTGTTACTTATATTAAGGCTTCATTTTAATTAACAGCTAAGTTTTTTAATCTGTTGCAAAGGGTTTAACCATTAGTATCAACTTAGGCAACAACAAAAGAGCTCCCATGAGGGCAGCAAACATTGCAAGTCCTGTGAGCAAACCAAAATAAATGGTGGGAATAAATTCAGACAGCACCATAATTGAAAAACCGAAAATAATAATAACCGATGTATAATACATAGCCCGTCCAATGGAGGCATGAGCACGATGCATAGCAGCTATATAATTGCCATCTACTTTAATCTCTTCTTTAAAACGATGAATATAATGAATAGTATCGTCTACACCAATACCTACAGTGATAGCAGCAACAGTAATTGTCATCATATCAAGTGGTAAACCGAGTAAGCCCATTGTCCCCAAAATAGAAAGTGCCGCTAAAATATTTGGTAAAATTGCCACAATAGCAACTTTCAACGAGCGGAATAAAATAACAAACATTAATGTAATCGCTAAAAATACTGCTCCGAGCGTGACGATTTGCGAGCTAAATAAACTCTGTAGCATATTATTATAAAGCACTAATAATCCTGTAATACTCAGATTATCGCTAGTGTAACCTTCTTTTTCATGTAAGTGTGCTTCAATACGCTCAACCAATTCTTTACGCTTTAAGCCTGGAGAAGAGTCCTTTATTCGCATGGAAATACGTGTTTCTTTACCATTAGGTGACAAGAATGGAGAAACTAATATGTTCTGCACATTGTCCGGTAGAGACTTTTGCATGACGGCTAGTTCAAAGTCGTTTAATCCGCCATTAATATCTTTCCCTACTTTGTATAAAATCGCTAACGATTGAACCTTACCTATTTCAGGCAAAGAATCGAGATAATCATGTATACGCTCAACTTTTTTCAAACCCGATACGGTGAGCCAGTAGTTATTGTTATCCGCGGTTTCATCACCGAAAGCATCATCACCGTAACCATCATCTGCATAAGGGTCTTCTTCGCTATCAGCATAAGGGTCTTCGTCAAACCCGTCGCCATCGTATTCGCTATCTTCATCATCAAACCCGCTATCTTCAACGAGCTCAACTGTATTATCTGCAGCAACAATGATATCTAAAGACGTTGTCCCACCTAGGTTATTATCGATAACAGATAAGCCTTGGTAAATTTCGGTGGTACTGTGGAAATAATCGATAAAGCGATTCTCTACTTGTAAACGCCCTATACCAATAACGCTAAGTATCAAGACTAAACCGCTAACACCTAGAACGACAGTTCCATATTTTTCCACCACGGCGCTAAAGTAGAGAGTCAAAGCCTTTCTGTCGCTCTTTGCTTGCACTTTTTGCTGACGAGATAAATCTTGTTGCTTGGGTAAATCTCTTGGCAATAGCATTAAGGAGGCAGGCATTAGTAAAAAAGCTAGAATTAAAGCCACAACTAAGCCAATAGTCATCATCCAGCCAAAATCAATGACGGGACGAATATCACTAATTACCAGAGAAGCAAAAGCCACTATAGTGGTCAAGGCCGTATAAAGGCATGGGCGAGCCATAAATTTTACTGTCGCAGAAACTAACTGTGCCTGAGACCAATCTGGATTATCCTGTGCATATTCCCGATAACGCACAATCAAATGAATAGTGATCGCTAAAGATATTATTAATAACAAAGCAACAAAATTTGATGAAATAACGGTAAGACGCCAGTCTAACCAGCTAACGTATCCCAGCATCATTAGTACAGCGGCAATACAGCTGAGCATTGGAATCACAACAAAGCGTAAGCGACGAAAAATTAGCGCCAAAATAGCAATCATAAAGATGATAACCGCTGTACCAAAAACAACCAAATCACTTTGTATAAAAGTAATCATATCTGCTGTGATCATAGTGACACCACCGACAAATAGCTGTGCTTGGTTTTTATAACTAGCCACCACCTCTCGTACACGCTCAACACGCGCATGTGAGCGAGCTTCGGCTTCGGTTCGATATTCCAAGAACTCTTGAGATACTTCGGCAAGCTGTATTTTTTCTGCCTCCGTCAAGCCTTCTTTGGCGCGTTTTATACGAAGTCTCTCTCTCTCATTCACTAATTTGATATAGGTTGAGTCAATAGCTATATTTAGTTGTAAAGCTGTAGTTTGTCCGTCAGGGCCTAGAATAAGTTCTTTATAAATAGGACTTTCAAGGAATTCTTTAGCGGCGAGCTTTCTATCCACACCAGGTGATAGCAGAGTCAAAGGTTGCGTTACGATTTCAGGAAGACTTCGCAAAGGGCTGTATAACAATGGAACATCAAGGATGGTATTAACACCGCTAACACCATCGATGGCAGCTAGGTCTTGTTTGAGCTTACCAAGCAACGCTAAGGAAGCATCAGAGAATAAATCTTCATTCGGGCGAAAGGTTACCACTAAAAAATCACCGCTTTGGTATTGCTGTGAAATCTCCCGAAAATAATTGAGGTCTTTATCGTTTTCTAAAGTAAGTGAGTCTGCCGATGCATCTAATTTGAAATTTGGCAACCCAGAAACCAGTCCCAGAGTAATGATACTAATGGCCAAGAGTATAAGTTTAGGATAATGAGTAACGATATGAACATATTGATTGAAAAATAGACGCATCAAAAACCTTTTAAATCCTTTGCGTTAACATTGGAACTTATTGGTGAAAGAAATTTTTGTGTAATTTTACGCAAAATTAGGTAAACGTAGGCTGAACCGGTGCTGCAAGGGTAACCAGTTTTACTTTAAATAACAGCTATTATCTGTTTAATAACGAGATATTTTTGCAGAATAAAACACACTTGTAAGCATTTGTGACAAATCAGTGTTATCTTTAAGTCATGTTATCGTTATACTCGTATATTTCTGCACTACATATTCGACCATATGCTAAAAATTCAGTTCAAGGATAAACGTAAAGAACCTTTTTGGGTGATGGAAAAAGCCTTTTCTATTGGTCGTGCAGGCAATAGCCACCTTGAAATCGATGAGCCATCTGTATCTACACAACATGCCAAAATACTAGATAAAGGCGAGACGTTTTTACTCAAGGATCTAGGTAGCGAGGCCGGAACCTTCGTTAATGGCCAACGTATTACCCAAAAGAATATCGTTTGTGGCGACACTATTGCTATCGGCGAGGTCGAGTTAGTTATTATCGATCCCTTGGAAGATATCAATGACCAGAACAGTTGGTCACTTATCGCTGATTCCAGCTGGCTTTCAGGACAAGAATTTCCCATTCACGGTCAAGCAGATGATATATTAAGTGTTGGCCGCAGCTCTCAGTGTGACATCGTTTTCCCTGGCACACATCTCTCGCGAGTACATGCACAAATTACTATCAATTATGCTTCGCTAACCATACAGGATATGAGTTCGGCTAACGGTACTTTTATTAATGACAAGAAAGTATCTATTGAACAAGCCTATCCCGGTGATCGTATTCGCTTTGATGTTTATAGCTTTAGGGTATTTGGTCCGGGAATTAAGTTACCCAAGTCTGCCACCACAATCACGCGAGAAATGCCCGAAGAAATAGTAGATAAGGATAAAGGCAATGGTACAAAGAAATGGAAATCAAAACCGACATCTCCAGGTAATCGTGAAGAACTCAATCTCTACAAAAAGCAATACCGTCAACACATTCTGGCAGGCATAGTTATCATAGCCTTGATAGCCACTATCACCTATGTAGCCCTAGCTATCACCGGCAATTCCCTGTGGTAAAAAAATAGTAGGAAAAAGTAGTAAAGTTTTTAGCAAAAAAACTGAGCTTACTCCCCCCAACGAGCAAGTAAGTCTTGTTTCATGCCAAGCTGATCCATAATTCTCGCCACCACAAAGTCCACCAAGTCATCGACTGTCTTCGGGCTTTGATAAAACCCAGGACTGGCAGGTAATATGACACAACCCATACGGGTAAGTTTGAGCATATTCTCCAAATGGACTTCAGAATATGGGGTCTCCCTTGGCACCATAATCAATTGCCTACGCTCTTTTAAGGCAACATCAGCTGCTCGTTCAATCAAGTTATTACTGGCACCGTGAGCAATAGAGGATAGAGTTCCACCGCTGGCCGGGCAAATAACCATAGATACCGGCGAACTAGAACCAGAAGCGACGGGCGCAAACCAGTCGCTTTTATCAAACATAACTAATTGTTCACGATCGGTATTAGCATAACGACAAAAAGCATCCCATAACTTTTCAAAATCATCAGTTAGAGACAAGTCTGTTTCTGTATTGATGACAATTCTTCCAGCTCCCGATAGTAGCAAATAGACTCGGCAGTTAGCGGCTATGAGGCAACGTAAAAGGCGCAAGCCATATTGCGCACCTGAAGCTCCAGTTATAGCCAAAGTGATCGTTTTGTGCCAACTCATAGATCTGCTTTTCCTCGCTCCAACTTATCCGTTAACGCAGTTAACATGCGTGTGTGTATCCCCTGAAATCCGCCATTACTCATAATCACAATATGACATGGCTTACCATCTATTGCCTCGATAACAAGGTCAATGATGTCATCCACTGATAAGCAAACTTGTGATTTCTTCAATGTCTCGCTATTAAAAGTCTCGTTATTAAAAGTATTGCCATTAGCGGCGTCATTAACACTAACATACTCTTCCAAAGACCAATCTAGTTGTTGGTCTTGATACCAAAACACCTCATTAGCCGCAGCGATGGAATCCAGTAGGCCCGCTTTGTGTACCCCCCGCTTCATAGTATTAGAGCGAGGCTCAATAATAGCAATTATACGTTCGCGACCAACTTTAGATCTCAAACCTTCCAGTGTTGTTGCGATAGCCGTTGGATGATGGGCAAAATCATCGTACAACTTCACCCCTGCAATATCGCCAATAAGCTCCATACGGCGCTTAACACCTCTAAAGTGTTTTAGTGCTTCACCAGCCAACTCGGGCAAAACCCCTACATGACGAGCTGCCGCTATTGCAGCGATAGCATTAAATACATTGTGTAAGCCATTGAGCTGCCAATCCACACTTGCTACCACTTTGTCTTGCAATAAAATATCAAAGTGGCTGTTATCCTGGCTGCGGGATGTGTAGTTCCACAGCTCATCCGACAGCGTTACCTTATCGGCTGCATGCTCTGTTTTGTCTACATCAGCTATATTCACTCCACCTAGGCATTGCCTACTGCTCCAACACCCTTGCTCAATCACCTTCTTTATACTTGCTTGATTTTTGTATACCACCAAACCATTTCGTGGAATACAACGCACCACATGATGGAATTGTTTTTGAATGGCCGCTAAGTCTTCGAAAATATCCGCATGATCAAATTCGAGATTATTAATTACCAGTGTCCGGGGTCGATAATGTACAAATTTAGAGCGCTTATCAAAAAAAGCCGTGTCATACTCATCAGCTTCAATGACAAAAAAATCCGTATTACCCATTCTCGCGGAGCTGGAAAAATTTCCAGGGACGCCGCCGATAAGATAGCCTGGTGACATACCAGCATATTCTAATATCCACGCTAACATACTTGAGGTTGTGGTTTTGCCATGTGTACCCGAAACACCGAGAACCCATTTACCTCTGAGAATATGATCTGCTAGCCATTGGGGGCCAGAAGTGAATGCTATACCTCTGTCTAAAATTTCTTCCATCAAAGGATTGCCACGGCTGACGACATTTCCCACAACAATCATGTCGGGGGTTAAATCCAATTGCGACGGGTGAAAACCTTCGATTAGCTCAATTCCAGCCGCTTCGAGCTGTGTGCTCATTGGTGGATAGACATTAGCGTCTGCTCCCGTTACACGATGTCCAGCTTCGCGCGCCAGTTGTGCCAATGACCCCATAAAGGTGCCACAAATACCTAGGATATGAATGTGCATAAGTAATTATTAACTCGTTAAGGTGGCGACAGCTTAACGGCTTCAACGCTTGGGAAAAAGAAGTATTTTCACGATATTTACATCTCCCAGCATATCGATTATACAAAATCGAACCAAAATAAATGAGTGACTACTTAAAAAGCATACACTTTTTATATAAGGAGCTTGCTCACCAATATGCCGATCCAACACCCCCCCCTAAATAACATACCAATCACCTCCAGGCCGTCTTCGATAGGGGTACAAACGCAAAACACACAAGGATTAAGGGCCGCCCAAGCTCAAGCGAATCTACCTGTAATGATGCAAAAAGCCGTCGAAAGTATATTAAAGCAAGGCGCAACATCGGCAGTACCAGGAGAAACGGGAACGACAATCGACGCCCAAAGCTGGGTTAGGCAAATGAAGCAAGAAGTAGATAATAATCCTCGCTTACGCGCCAATTTAATGAAAATGCTCAGTAGCCTGGAATCTGCTCAGGCTAATCTAGATAAGAATATTACGGACGTTTCAGCCCCATATAGAGTGGCAAGTGCCGCAGCAATTTTAGGTGCGTGGGCCTTAACAATATCGCAAGGAGTGAGAGCATATAATGATGTAAAAAATGGCCAGTCTGACGGACAGTTTATAACACTATTTTCTTCACAAGGAGCGAAAATAGCTGCGATGCTGACAACCTTGTTTCAGACTAATAATGGCGAAACCAACTATAATTTACTACGTAACTACGGCTTACCCAATGCTGTTGCATCCCTATCTTTTGAGTTTATTAAAAACCAACCTATAGCAATTGCAAGCACTATCGTTGGCACACTAGCAGGTTTTCACTCCCTAGAACTCAACGCTTGGAGGAAAAATGCCGAACACCGCAATCCGGTCAGTTTTAATGAGTCAGACAGTGAGGGTTTGGAGGCTTTTAAACAGATTGCCCAGGCTATTACCAATGATATTGAACAAGCTGATGCTCTTATTACCAATATGATTGGAGGTACACGACCTTCAGGTGAAAGCGTGGATAGAGTGAGCACATCAGAACTCAATGTACTGGAAACATCTCACAGACTGATGAGTGACAAAGCGCTTCACTTACGAAAACAGGCAGGCCTAGAAATTCCAAAATCCCAAGCAAATGCTGCGGATAAAGCCAAAAATGGCTACTTTGTCGCGCTACAACAGTTGATCGGTTATACCTCAGTCGCATTAAGCAAAACACCAACAGACAAATTTAGTAGCCTTGCCGATATTATGGGGGTCGGTTCTTTAATGGGAATGAAAGCAATTGGCAATGCTACTGGCAACGCCATGCAGCAGGCCTTTAAAGATCTTATGAGTTTAACCATGCTATGGCTGCCTATACAATCAGCAAACGCCATTGTCGCAAAAAAATCAAAAAATGGCGCAGGCTTCTTAGACACTCATCAACTACGTAACATTATGTACTCGATTGGAGCCTTATCAACCGGTATGTTAACTATTGCAGGACCTGTTTCTAAGCTTGGTGCCGATGCTTTAGGGGTCCCAATCAATGCCGCGAGCAACGCTTATAGTAGGCTATTTGGTAACAAACAGGGGGACACATCTAACACTTCCGTCAACACAGACGATAGTTTGCCATCAGGTATTGATAGAGCAGAAGCCGAAACACAAATACATGCAGCAGAGATCCCAGATCTAGAAGCAGGCTTATCCGCAGCAGAAAAGGCGATAAATCCTGAACTTGATTCAGATGATGAGAGTTCTACCCACGAAGCTGCAACCACTATTGCTCAAAAGATGCGTAACGTCAAAAACGCGTTTACAAATTATATGAAAGAAACCTTCGCCGTTAAAAATATCGAGGTCGTTGCTATTATGCCATCCAAAGACGATAAGACTATCGAGCGAGATCGAAAAGAAGTTGTCAACCAGCTAAATCAAGAAACACTGCAGAGTTATGTGGATCTTTTAAAAGGCCTAACAGCACCCCCTCAAATACCTAGCGATGCGATATCAATCCCAATTGAGCAAGAAGAAGTACTGGATCTGGACCAATTGGCCTTAGTTCATACCGCTGCTAAAGTTGCAGCAGAGGCCGAAGCTAAAAAGAGTTAATAATAAATAATAGTGACCAAAAATTTGTTATGGCCCCAGGGCCATAACTTAAAACATTAATGTTTAGGTTTATCAATAAGCACCTATGATGCTCCCCAAACTTGCTCTAATCTGCGATCTCGACCGCAGCCTGTGCGATAAAATTTATAGCGAACAGGGTTTTTCTTGTAATAGTCTTGGTGATAGGTTTCCGCTGGATAAAATTTACTACCTTCGATTACTTTAGTCGCTATAGGCTTATCAAACTTGGCTTTTATTTTTGCAAGGCTTGTCTCAGCTAAAGTTTTTTGTTCGTCACCGTAATAATATATATAGCTTAAATACTGGCTACCTTTGTCGCAAAATTGTCCACGATTATCGAAAGGATCGACATTTTTCCAGAACACTTCCAACAAAGTAGCAAAATCTACTTTAGTTGGATTGTATTCAATTTCAACCGCCTCAACATGCCCAGTGCGACCGGAAGACACCGCTTTATAATTTGCCTCCCGAGGACTCCCCCCGATATAGCCAGAGGTTGTTGATAATACTCCATCGAGCACATCAAATGGCTTTTCCATACACCAGAAACATCCGCCCGCAAAAACAGCCACGGCCGTTTCACCTTGCTCTTTTGCTTGCACCTGTAGGCATACAGCAATAAGTAATATTCCACCTAAAACGCGCATAAAGTGCATATTTAAATCTCCAAATAATTTTCAACAATTTCAATATAAGAGATAAGACCAAAGCATGTATCACAAATTCAATTCGGTCTAATCACAAAAAAAGACTCCGAAGAGTCTTTTAACAGAAGAGAGCCTAGAGGCTATGAACAGGCTTTAACATAGTTTAGTTATCAAGTGCTTTATAACTAAACTCACAGCAGCGGAGCAATAACCAAACTCACAATCGCCATAACATTAATTAAAATATTCATAGCAGGCCCTGAGGTATCTTTGAAAGGGTCACCTACAGTATCCCCAACAACTGCAGCAGAATGCACCTCCGAGCCTTTACCACCCAGGTTACCTTTTTCAACGTATTTCTTGGCATTATCCCAAGCGCCTCCGGCATTGGCCATGGTCAAGGCTAACAAAACACAGCAGATAAGTGCGCCACCCAGCATCCCACCCAGCGCTTCAGGCCCCAAGGCAAAGCCAACAATAACCGGCGCAGCTACAGCTAGCACCCCTGGTGAGATCATGCGCTTCAAGGCTGCGGTGGTGGCAATTTCCACACAACGATCAGTATCGGGCTTCGCTTTTCCCTCTAATAATCCAGGAATCTCTTTGAACTGCCGTCTAATTTCCTTGATCATATCGAAAGCTGCATCCCCCACAGCCCTCATTGTTAATGCACTTACAAAGAAGGGAAATATTGCTCCCAAAAACATGCCACACAGCACTAAGGGATCACTAATATTAAGGGCAAAATCCGCATTATTAGCCGATACAGTTTCAATAAATGCCGCAATAATTGCCAATGCAGCAAGCCCAGCAGCGCCAATGGCAAAACCTTTACCTATAGCCGCCGTAGTATTACCCACCTCATCCAAACCATCAGTAATTGCACGTGTCTCTTCACCTAAACCGGCCATTTCAGCGATGCCTCCAGCATTGTCGGCTACTGGGCCATATGCATCGATTGCCATCGTAATGCCAACGGTTGCCAGCATACCCACAGCTCCGATACCAACACCAAACACGCCCGCCCCCTCGGGCAACAAAACACTAGAAACAAAGATTATTCCGGCAATTGAAATAACGGGAATCACCACCGACTCCATACCTGTGGCAATACCGGAGATCAATACCGTGGCCGGCCCAGTCTCACCATCTTTTGCGATTTTTTGCACAGGTTTACCACCGGTATAGTATTCGGTAACCAGACCAATAATGATGCCACCAACGGCACCAGCAACAACACACAACCATAACGCGGTGCTCATTCCCATGGACGAGATAAGTGCATAGGACGCCAGCATAAATATGACGGTAGCCCCAATAGTGCCAATCCTCAGCGCCACTTCAGGCGATTTGGCCGACATAATGCGCACAATTAAAATACCGGCTATGGAACACAGTAACCCAACCGAAGCAAGGGCTAGTGGAATAAACATTAAGTCCGCCTGACTATCCGCAATTTGCGCAACGGTGGTCACAGCCATAGTGGAAGCTATCGCGATACTTGCAATCATAGAGCCACAATAAGACTCAAAAATATCAGATCCCATTCCTGCCACATCCCCCACATTATCCCCCACATTATCTGCAATAACGCCAGGATTACGCGGATCATCTTCGGGGATACCTGCCTCGACTTTGCCCACGAGATCAGCACCAACATCTGCACTTTTTGTAAAAATTCCTCCCCCTACACGAGAAAACAAGGCCACCGAAGAGGCCCCCATGCCAAAACCGTGAATTGCCTCAGCATGTGCCGGGTCTGAACCAAACATTAGATACAGTGCGCCCAAGCCTAATAAGCCCATAGAGGCAACCGTTAAGCCCATGACCGACCCGCCATAGAAGGCCACACTTAATGCACTTGCAGCACCTTGGGTATTAGCTGCCACTGTGGTTCTAACATTCGCTTTTGTCGCCGCATACATGCCCACATAACCTGCAAAGGCCGAGCATATGGCGCCAATAACAAATGCCACAGGAGTGTGCCAAGAACGAAAGCCAATAAATAAAAAGATAGTAATTACTGCAGCAAAAATAGCTAAGATGGAATATTCACGGCGCATAAAAACCATAGCGCCACGGTGAATTTCAGTAGCGATATCAGCTACGGCACCTTCACCAACAGAGTAACGAGACAGAACGGAGTAAACAATAAAAGCAACAACAAGACCTAGCACACCAAGTAGCGGTGGCAATAGCAACACGTCCATAAAATTCCCCAGATTAATCGTTTATTTATTAGAATATGCGATTCATCTGCACGCCCGATATTTAATTTCATTACCGTGGAGATACTGTTGTGCAGAGACTTCAGTGTAGGCAAGTCTTAGACCCACGTAAACAAAGAACTTGGTCAATACCTTATTAATAGGCATAAGGATTACTTCCATGACACTTATAATTGTCGACTAAGATCTATATGTTACAATCCCGCCTCTGATTTTTAATTGTTCCAATTTGTAACACTTAGGATACGTTTATGAGTTTGCACCTAGTTCCAACAGGGAAGAACCCCCCTGATGAGATAAATGTTATTATTGAAATCCCTATGGGAGGAGAACCCATTAAATACGAGATAGATAAGGAGTCTGGAGCCTTATTTGTAGATCGTATACTTAGCACTTCAATGAGATATCCATGTAACTATGGCTATGTTCCTCATACCTTATGTGGTGATGGCGACCCAGTGGATGTATTGGTGTTTATGAACCGTCCACTATTACCAGGTTCTGTTGTAAAATGCCGCCCACTAGGCGTTTTAAAGATGACGGATGAATCAGGTGAAGATGCAAAAGTTATTGCTGTGCCTATTAGTAAAATTTCTAAATACTATGACAAGATAAATACCATCGAAGATTTGCCGCAAGTAAAATTGCAACAAATCGCACATTTCTTTGAGCACTATAAAGATCTAGAAGAAGGTAAGTGGGTTAAAGTTGACGGCTGGGAAGGTGTCGATGCAGCAAGAAAAGAAATTGAAGAATCCATTGAAAAATACAAACAAGAGCCAGATCAACCTCGTTTCTAATTAGCGTTTATCTCTCTTACTTTTATTATTTTTCACTGCTAATATTTACACGGTAGTAAAGAATTTCTGAGACGCCTTAACGTTTTTTATAAGGCGTCTAATTAAATCAGGACAATCTAAATCAATCTTCTTTTAAAGATATATTACTAGTATCCGGAACGATGGGCGCAGGCTTTTGCGAAGGCGAACCGAGTTGTGCACCGGGCTCAGCAATAGAGAAACTACTTATATCTACATGAGTTTCTGGAATATTAGCTTTCTCATCTTCTTTTAATAAGTCCTCTCCAACATCAGCTAAACTCACATCACTTAAGTCGAGATCTAAAACCTCGTAGTGTCGTTTTTCTTCGGCGTCTAACAAATCTCCACCCTGCTCTTTTAGCGATAGAGTGGAGACATCCACATCCACAGGAGCAACAACTTTTCTTTCCGAATCTTCTAACACCTGAGTCCCTGCAGGAGCCAATGTTAGACCATTATCTGATACTTGCTCTGACTGATCAGTATTTTCTTGAACAGACTGTCGTCTGGCAGCAGGGAGATCCGGCGATGGACTCTGTTCATCCCTCACTGGAGTGTTTACAGGTTCAGCACCGATATTAAAAACTGCTTTTCCTTGGGATTTTACAGATTGTTGAGTTACAGGTTGTTGAGTTTGCCGATCTGGCGATGGCTGTTCCTGCACAGGTTTAACGGGAATTAAATCAATACGAGCACCTGCTTTTTTTATCGCCACCCGGTATTTATTGGCCGCCTCAAAACTCAGGTTGCGTTTAAGAATTATCGCCTTGCCACTGAAAAGCGCTTCCAATTTAGGGCCGCTTATCTTAAATAGTTTACCAACATTATTTTTGACGACATCCAATTCAAAAGAGCGAACAAGTTCCCCTTTAAAAACTATGTTATATAGATCGTCAGCCATAGACTAACCTTAGATTTTTAAATTTTATTAATTCGCATTATAACAAACCAATCGAGAAAGACTGTTACCTATTCACCCACTCAACAAATATGTTGCATTGATTACACATTACAGCAAACAAGATAACCATTTTCCTTTCCAGAACTGTAACAAATAAAACAAAAAAACAAAATTGAACGTCAAAATAATGCTTTCTCTAACTTGCTTATGAAATCTACAACAGGTTACGTTAAGTATATTTCATTCTAAACAATCGCTTACTTAAGCCATGGTTTTAAAAAAACTATAAAAATCAGGCTCTTGAGCTAACTTATATTTTTCACTTAACTCCTTGGTCAAGAGCGAAAACAGCATAAACCGATGGCATAGTTTGGAATTATTTACCATAATTAAAGGACGTCTCGACGAAATTTGACGCAATAGCGAAAAGGGGTAGTAAATAAAAGAAGTTTTGCAATTAAGCTCAACAGACTAGGAGAGCCCAATGCCTGACAATTTAACCAATAGAACACTCCCGAACTTTGTGCATTACAGATCGAACAGACATCGTGTATCTCAGGGCCAGTATGTCAATCCCGATGAAGTCAAAATAAAAGTTATTGAAGATATTAACTTTTTGCGTGGAAGAATTTCCCATATAAAACACTCCAAGTTCGTCACACCAAATTCATCCATCTTAAAAACATATGAGAGTATGCTGCAGAGCAGAGAGTCGGTATTAAGTTGGTTACTCGAAAACGATTACGAAGAGTGCGACAAAAGGTCGCACTCTGGATAAAAACTAATGAGCTCTATCAGGCTTCTACCTTTAACTCGTTAAATTTATTGTCAATGAGTTCTACGAGCTCGCTCATCTGCGAAAAGTTTTCAACAACTTTACCTAAGCCCTGCCACTTTGCTTCTTCCGATACAGAACCATAAAGCAGCACCTCCATACCTGCTGATATGGCTGCACGAACACCTGAGATGGAATCTTCAATAACCAAGACATTACTGGCCAATGTATTCATCTTGCGTGCAGCGTAAAGAAACAAATCAGGATGTGGTTTACCTAGAGCGACATCCTGCGCACTAAAAAGGTGCTCAAAATATGACAATAAGCCCGTGGTTTTTAATGAGTGCCTTATTTTTTTATGGCCTCCATTTGAGGCCACACAAAAAGGAATTTGTTTCTGCACAAGGTAATCTAATACTTGTTCAATCCCTTCAACCGAACGCAGCTCGGCTGCGAATCTAGATTGTGTATTTCGCTCTAACATGTTTGCAAAAGTCACAGGCAAAGATATTTTTTTATTTTCTTGCAGCCATGAATAGCAGGCATTTAAGGTCTTACCATGGAATGTTGAAAAGCATTCATCTGCAGGCATGCTAACACCAATTTCAGCGAGAGCACTGGAAAAAACCTGCGCGGCAAGCTGTTCACTATCAACAAGCACACCATCGCAATCAAAGATTATTAACATATTAACTACTCGTCACAACAAAACGCTGAAATATTTCTTCTAGGTTATCTAAAATCACTGTTTTTAAAGCAATTTCAGAGTTCTTTATTACATCTGAAACCAATTCAATGGTGAGTTCTTGTTGAAACAAGTGGGCAGTAGGACGATAGCTTAAATGCCAAGGTTCGGGCGCAACTTCTAGTTGTGAATTAAGAGTGTAGGGGCGAAAAAAAGACATCGCAGGCTGGCTTAAAATGTTATCTAACCAGCAATAAAAAGCTTCGAATGGGCCTCCCTTCTGAGTCTCGCTAACAGTCAACTGCAGTTGATAGCCATCATCAATTGCTGCTGCATCGTATACGTCGAAGTCTGTTCCCCAATGATGACGAGATGTTCCTGGTAATGCAGACCAGCGAAGAATGGCAAACATTAGCTCTTTTGGGTTAAGCTGAGTTATGTCAAGCGCATTCTCATTTTTATCTAGAACATCTCTCAAGCCACTAGCCTTTGCATTCCATATTTGCAGTTGCTGCTCAAAACTTCTATAGCCGCTTGCAATGCGAAGATCAAAGCCATTTTTTTCTGCTTGTGCTTGTAACTCTCGCAAAGCAGAAACCAACTCAAAATGTATGGGCTTTTCGCAGCTTTTAGAATCAATAAGCGTGCAGTCTTTTCCTATCACTGCATTTCTTATGACATTTTTCTTACTATGTTTATCCACATTAAGTACTTTTTCTATTAAAACACATTGCGTGTTGTCGATAAGTCTGTATGATTAAACTCTGTTGCTAAGGCGATTTAGTTATATTGTCTTAAGCGGACAAACTTTACAATAAGATTTTTTGCCACAATTCTAATAATAAAACTTGGGAGATCCTAAAGAAATGACTTCCAACAACGGCGATTTACTCGGCCTTAAAAACCTTGGAATGGCTTCAGTTAATATTCTGAATGCTGTTGGCGTTAATTCCTATGAAGACCTATCAGAGATAGGTGCAGTAGAGGCATTTTGTAGAATTAAAGCGCGCGGTATTCATGTGTCTAAAGTAATGCTTTATGCATTGCAAGGAGCATTAATGGATGTACATTGGAATGACCTTACCCCCGACCTAAAAGCACAACTTGTCGCAGAAGCAGAGCAATCGAGTAAAATTGCTTAGCGCTGGTATTTGGTAGATAAGAGATAAGGTAGATAAGATAGGTGCGCGAACTTTGCTCATCTAGCGATGTTCCAGAAGGAACAAGTAAGGGGTTTAAAATCTCGGAGAGCAATATATTCATTGTTCGCAGGGATGGTGCTGTCTATTGTTATGAAAATACCTGCCCTCATCTCGGCATCCCACTCGAATGGAAGCCCGATGCATTTTTAGATGCAGAGGGAGAACTCATTCAATGTTCAACTCATGGAGCTCTTTTCATTATCTCTAGCGGGGAGTGTGTGTCCGGGCCTTGTGTGGGTAACTATTTAACTCCCCTTGATGTTCTTGAGCAAGACGGCACAGTATTCCTAGTTTAAGATTACTTGAACCAATCAGCCGGATATTTTTTAGACAAAAAAATAAGGCATGCACCGTTCCTCGTCTGATATTATCTAGAGATACACAGGTAGTGAATGGTTTAAACATATCTCCTGAGGAGATATGTCAGCTTGGTAGGCGATTACTTCGACACCGGCATCCACTGCCTGACGTAACTTTTGAGTGTAAACCGGGTCAATCTTTTCTGCTGGCGAAACCTGAGAAATACCTGTGTGTTGTACACAAAAAAGTAAAACCGCCCTGTCCCCTTCTTCCTTCACTTTTATAAGTTCATCAAGATGCTTAGCAGCGCGCGCGCTTTTAGCGTCCGGGAAAATACCCAAACCACCATCAAAACCAAGAGTCACACTTTTGACCTCAACAAAACAGGACTCTCTATTACGCTCTAGTACTATATCCACCCGGCTATTTTCACCATATTTAACTTCGGTTTTAAGACTGGCATAGCCTTGCAGCTCTTTGAGGGTGCCATTTTCGATGGCTTCTTTGACCAAAGCATTTGCGCGCATGGTATTAACGCCTGCCAAATGCTCTGTGCTAGTGGTAGCCAACTCCCAGGTATAACGATATTTACGTTTCGGGTTATTAGAATCGCTCAACCAACACGGCGCTCCCTCAACAATGCAATTGGTCATGGCTCCAGTATTGGGACAATGCACCGTTAATAACTCCTCACCAATTAAGACATCGGCCAAGAAACGCTTGTAGCGTCGCACCAATGCGCCTTTTAGTAATTCTGGGCTAAACTTCATATTTACTCCTAAAAAAGCACTGGCGTGAGTTTATCAGATCTGGTAGCTTTCACGCCTTTGTTTAAATTGTCCGGAAATCCGGATCTTGAAAATAGAGACATCGTCCCCAAATAGTGTCCGAATGTAAGCGTGAGGCTAAATCGAGATGCCCGAAACACAAACAAAACCAGGCTTTGCTCTGAGCGACTTCACTCCCTATGAGGAGCAGAGTGGCGAAGAGTACATGAACGACAAGCAAAGAGAGCACTTCAGAGAGCTTCTCTTATCATGGAAAAGAGAGTTAATGGAGGAAGTCGATCGAACAATGAGTCATATGAAGGACGAAGCGGCCAACTTCCCTGACCCAGCAGATCGCGCTAGTCAGGAAGAAGAGTTTAGCCTTGAGCTTCGTACCCGCGACCGAGAGCGCAAACTTATCAAGAAAATCGATAGCACCTTGGAATTGCTCGAAACCGACGATTACGGCTACTGTGACGCATGTGGTGTTGAAATAGGCGTAAAGCGTTTAGAAGCAAGGCCGACAGCAACCCTATGTGTTGACTGCAAGACGTTGGATGAAATTAAAGAGAAACAAACACTGGGCTAAACCCACTTTTTGTTGGCTCCTGTTTTCTTAAATCATGGTTATGTGCACATCTGAATTTGTATTGGGGTGTGCGCCATCTCAATTCGAGGCCTAATGCCTTCCTCGCCCTATATTGGTCGTTTTGCTCCTTCCCCTAGTGGTCCGTTGCATATGGGCTCACTACTTTGTGCAGTCGCAAGCTTTATGGATGCCAAGTCTCACCAAGGCAAATGGCTACTGAGAATTGAGGATATTGACCCTCCGCGAGAACAAACAGGCGCGAGCGATGCCATTATTGAGACATTACAACTGCACGGCCTTTTATGGGATGAAGCCCTTGTCTATCAAAGTCAAAGGAGCTCGCTTTATAAACAAGCTCTAGAATTCATTGATGGTCACAACCTGAGCTATGCCTGCACTTGCACTCGCAAGCGCTTATCAACACTGGCAGGTGTTTACGATGGTCACTGTCGAATAAACAACCGATCTAAAAATGAAATTAATGGCGATAAGCTGCCTGCAGCTACCCGCATTGACCTTCAAAGTGCATTGGCACACCTCAATAATTATGATCTCTCCGAAGCTACGCTCTGGGATCAAATTCAGGGGCACATTAATAATGATCTAACTGACCTGGGTGATTTTATTATCCATCGTAAAGACGGCTTATTTGCTTATCAACTGGCAGTGGTAGTCGATGATCTTGCACAAGGTATTACCCATGTCGTTCGCGGTACAGACCTACTTGATTGCACCCATAAACAAAACCTTTTACTGCACTTGTTACATAAGTCTTCGCAAGTAACACCTCAGAAACTTAATTATGCCCACATTCCTGTACTAAGTTTGCCTACAGGTTTGAAGTTAAGTAAACAAAATCATGCGCCAGCAATAGACAACTACAAAGCAAAGGAGAATGTCTTAGTGGCTCTAACTTACCTCCATCAATCGCCACCTCGCGAACTAACGCAACAGTCTTTACATCAAGTTATACAATGGGGAATTGAAAACTGGGATATCAAAAAAATTCCTAAGCAAAAAGCTATGTGTATGTAAGCACTGATCTTTTATTGAGCTGTTAACTCACTTCTAGATTTCATAAAACCTTACTCCCTTTGCTACACTAAGCTCTATTTATATTTCTCATCTAGGCATTTACTAATCTTCCGCATATGAACAAACAACGTCCATTGCTGTTAATTATTCTATTGTTATATATTTTTGTGCCGAGCATTCTGCAGTGGGTTGCAGATCCAAATGGCAGCTGGTATCGGCCATTTATTGTCTGGTTATTCGTCATAGTGGTAGCTTTTGCAATCCAATATAAGGAAAAAGCCAATGACCTTTAGTTTCCTTCATGTTGGTATTATATGCATTGTCTATATCAGTATTATTTTTGGTGTGGCCTATGCAACTGAGAATGGCTGGATTTCAGAAAAAGTTGTTACTCACCCGATTGTTTATGTATTTTCACTAGGTATTTTTGCCAGCGCTTGGTCATTCTATGGCGTTATCGATCTAGCACAAAATTTTGGTTATGGAGCCCTCGCTTACTATCTAGGCACAGGCGCGCTTTTTTTACTCTCACCTCTCACTTTGAAACCCCTAACAGAATTGGCAAGACGTTATCAAATTACCTCAATGGCGGATTTGTTAACTTTTCGCTACCACAGCCATTCCGTAGGAGGCATTGTTACCCTGTGTATGTTGCTGGCAATGACGCCTCTACTGGCCCTGCAAATCAAAGCCGTAGGCGACACCATTCACATACTCACCTTATACAGTGGCGACAATTTAACATCCAACAATTCCGACTTCGGCTCCCGGGAAATGTTCGCCCTCGCCTACTGCATTGTTATCACTTTCTTCGCTGTGCTATTTGGCTCTAACAGAGAACGACACAAAGGCCTGATTACAGCAATGGCTTTTGAGTCATTGATTAAATTATTTGGCTTATGCGCAGTAGGTATTTTCGCTTTATATTATGTGTTTGATGGGCCGGCAGATTTAGATCTTTGGCTGACAGAAAATCCAGAAAACATTGATCGCTTATATTCCACTGTCAATACAGCTTCATTCCATACAATGCTACTGGTTTTTTTATCTACTGCCATTTCAATGCCGCATATTTTTCATATGACGGTGGTTGAGAATAAAGTGAAAGATGCGTCCCGACTTGTAAGCTGGGCATTTCCATTATTTTTATTTTTCATGGCGCTACCGATTTTCCCCATCCTCTGGGCTGGACTAAAATTAAATAGCCAGATGCCGGCTGAATATTTTCCTTTGGCTGTGCCCATAGCATCTGGCAATGCTACTTTTACTATTATTTCCTTTATTGCAGGTCTCTCTGCTGCCACCGGAGCCGTCATTGCTATCGCACTCTCAGTAGCGACGATGATTATGAACTACTGGATTCTACCATCCACCCCCCTTAGAACTAAGAAAGAGATCTATGGCCAGCTTACTCGTATTCGTAGAATTTTAATCGCAGTTGTTATTGTTATAGGTTATGGTTTTTATTTATCGTTAAAGAATCGATTTAACTTAACCGACTTGGCGATCAGCGCTTTTATTGCCACGCTACAATTTTTGCCAGGCATTCTAGCTGTGGTTTATTGGTCAAGAGGTAATCGTCGTGGTTTTATCGCTGGTTTATTTGTAGGTATTGCCATTTGGTTCTCCGGTATTTTTATGCCTATGATTTGGGGGCAACATAATTACACTATTACTATTTTTGATGTTCCGGTTGTTCTAGGGGTACAAAGTTGGAGCGCACTTACCCTCTGGTCGCTAGCTTTAAATGCGATAACATTTATTGTTGTCTCCCATTACTCCAGCCAGTCCCACGATGAACGGTACAGTGCTGAGCTTTGCTCCGAAGATGAACTCAGCCACCCTATACGTCTAACATTGGACGTTCGATCCCCAGATGAGATGGTAGAACGCTTGAGCGAGCGAATAGGCGAGTCAACCGCGCGCATTGAAGTCGAGAAAGCCCTACAGAGCCTGGCGTTAAATGCAAATGAAAGCCGCCCTTATGCACTTAGGCTATTAAGAAATGAAGTAGAGGCAAACCTGTCCGGCTTGCTAGGAATAGCACTAGCCAGTGAAATTGTCGATAAACAACTCCCCTTTAAGTTACCAGAGAAGGAAGCAGATACTGATATTACGCTAATGGAAAACCGCATTAGCGACATGCGCGATGAATTGACCGGGGTAGCAGGGGAACTGAACCAATTGCGTTTATACCACCGTCGCACATTTGAAGAATTGCCCTTGGCTGCCTGTTCTGTCGGTAAAGATATGGAAGTTATGCTTTGGAACAGCGCGCTAGAAGACCTTACCGGTATTGCCAGCGAATCCGTTACGGGCTCACGTCTAGCAGAAGTGCTCGACCCATGGGGGCCGTTACTCACAGACTTTTTCTCTTCTGCAAAGGCGCATTTTTATAAACAAGAAATTGAGCTACTTGGTAAACCGCACTGGATATCTCTACATAAAGCTTTAGTACCATCATCTTTTTTCCAAAAAGTGGATAGCCAAGTGATGATCCTAGAAGATGTCACAGAGCTACAAATTCTAGAACAGGAGCTTATTCACAGCGAGCGCCTAGCATCAATAGGACGTCTAGCAGCCGGCGTAGCCCACGAAATCGGCAATCCAGTTACTGGTATTGCTTGTCTTGCACAGAATATGCGTTACGAAACAGATAATGAAGAATTGCTGGAAACCTCGGAACAGATACTGTCGCAAACAGATCGTGTCAGCAAAATTGTACAGTCGCTTGTTAGCTTCTCACACTCAGGTTCTCATCAGAATAGTGTGTCCGATGAAGTGAACCTTTGGCAGTGCGCACAAGAAGGGATTAACCTCATTGCCCTACAAATCGAAAGAGGGCAAATGAACTATCAAAATAAAATCCCAGAACCCCTGGTTATAAAGGGTGATAGCCAACGAATTATCCAAGTGTTCGTCAACCTACTTTCCAATGCTCGCGATGCTAGCCCAGAAAATACCGATATCGTGATTGAAGGTGAACAGACGCCGGATTATGTAAAATTTTCGGTGACAGATGGTGGATCGGGAATTTCTGATGAAATAAAGGATCAAATCCTGGAGCCTTTTTTTACGACCAAAGAACCAGGAGAAGGTACCGGTCTTGGTCTAGCGATGGTTTATAGCATCATTGATGACCATAAAGGCAGCATTGAAATTATCAGCCCGGTAGACAAGGTGTTACAAAAGGGCACAAAATTTGTGGTAAAACTGCCCATAGCTCTTGAATCTCACCGCATATAAGGTAACACTAGGGGGAATACTATTAGACAAAACTGTGAGCAGCTTTTTATAGCATCATAGAAATCAAGATAGACATAGCATTATGAGTAAAATACTGATTGTTGAAGATGAAGTCATTATTCGCACAGCTCTGCGCAAACTGCTAACACGCAATAAGCACGATATCAAAGAAGCAGGCTCGGTGAATGAAGCAATTACTAAGTTCAAACTTGATAACTTTGATTTGATCATCAGTGATCTTCGGCTACCTGGCGCGCCTGGTACAGATCTTATTAAACTTGCCGATGATGTGCCTGTCTTGATTATGACTAGCTATGCCAGCTTACGCTCCGCCGTAGACTCTATGCGCATGGGAGCGGTGGATTACATCGCCAAACCCTTTGATCACGATGAAATGCTCGCTGCGGTCAAGCGCGTTATTGGCAAAGCAAATGCTTTACCCAAACATACCCCACAGCCTAAAGATAACGACTCCCCCATTGAAGGGATGATTGGCTCCAGTTCAATCATGAAATCCCTCTATGCCAAAATTCATAAAGTTGCTCCAACAAATGCAACAGTGCTCGTCAATGGTGAAACAGGTACCGGCAAGGAATTAGTGGCCCAGGCAATTCATAGAGAAAGCCCCCGACGGGATAGCTCCTTAATCTCAGTTAATTGTGCCGCTATCCCCGAAACATTGATTGAAGCCGAATTATTTGGCCATGAAAAAGGGGCTTTTACTGGTGCCGCAAGTATGCGTGAAGGGTTAGTGGCCGCGGCCGATGGCGGCACATTGTTTCTCGATGAAATAGGCGAGCTTCCCCTAGAAGCCCAAGCTCGGCTCCTGCGAGTACTGCAGGAAGGAGAAGTTAGGCCTATCGGCTCGGTCGAGTCTAAAAAGGTAGATGTACGTTTAATCGCAGCAACGCATCGTGACTTAGGTAAACTAGTTAGAGAAAACAGATTCCGTGAAGATCTTTATTTTCGCATTAATGTCGTCCAGCTTAAGCTTCCTCCTCTTAGAGAGAGAGGTAAGGACATCTTGGCCTTGGCAGAAACTTTCGTAAAACGCTTCTGCGCTGAAATGCGCAAACCTCCGCTCTCGTTAACCCCCGAGGCGATTCAGGCCATTACGACCTATAACTGGCCTGGAAATATTCGTGAGCTAGAAAATGCAATGCAGCGCTCGGTTATCCTCTGCGAGGATGAGAGTGAAATAGATCATACACAGCTTTCAATTGACCTCGATCTTGTGAAAGTTACCGATGACGCTGATAGCGGCGAAAAAACGCTACTATCCCCCAAAGAACCTGCCGCTATGGCAAGTAATGAGCCAAATGAAGATCTATCTTTAGAAGATTATTTTCAACGCTTTGTTCTCGAACATCAGGATAGTATGAGCGAAACAGAGCTGGCGAGAAAATTAGGCGTCAGTCGTAAATGTCTTTGGGAAAGACGACAACGACTGGGCATTCCTCGAAAAAGACCAACACAATCAGCCAATTCCAAATAACTTTCTGAGACAAGTAAGCATCTAAGAAAGGCTTGTTATGTAAACAACGCTTTTGCCTCTGCTATATCGGCGGGGTCAATATGCTTAAGCTTGTTCACTATCTACAGCCTGTATCAAACTTATGGCGACATCGCTAATAAGCCAATGGCATAAAAAAATTTAAGGCTCTCAGGCGTCAATGTGGCCGTCTACATTATGTGCAAAAAACACCCACTTTTTTTGAACCATATCTACTAATAGTTACACTTACCTTCCATGCACCATAAATAGCCTCTAAATGGTCAGGTTTCACCATAAAAAGGCACAACTGCCTATAAAAGGGAGAAAAATAGTTCAAAATAGATATAAACGATAAGAAAAAGTTCCATTTTCTCTGAAAAACAGTGTTACCGTGCCTCAAAAAAGTAACAACTATCGGCACATATCGTAACGAGCCAACATAACTAAAGCTAATAAAAAAAAAGAACAAAAAAGGCAACTCATTGATTTATATAGATATTTAGTTTTTGGCACGTCAGCTGCATTAGTAAAAGCATAATAAAAACAATAAAGAATAATAAAAACTTTATAAATAACTAATAACAACAATAAATAATAAAAAACAAATTAAATAAACAATAATAACAACAATAAATAATAAGAAACGATAAGAAACTGACTTGCGTATATTGGGAGAAAGCTCGCCTAGTTGGACACGGAAGTGCCCAGGTTGATAATAAAAGAGAATGAAAGACTAGATTTTTAGCGGGAAAGCCAAGGCTTTCCCGCCTTAGTATTTACACTCCCCCTTTCCTACCCACTACTTTCTGGTACACTGCCCCACGACAAGCGCTACGCGTATTTAAACAACAAGACTTTGTCTCATTTATGTTGAAAAGGCTATATCAATTATTAAGGCCAACGGATTCTGCGGCTCCCACAATAATCCCCGAAAGCGAACACCATATTTCCAAGCATGATGTGAGTTCTGCTGCTCGAAAAGTCATCAGCAACCTGAAACAGGCGGGCTATTCAGCCTATCTCGTAGGAGGCGGGGTGAGGGACTTCTTATTGGATTTTCATCCAAAAGATTTTGACGTAGCAACTAACGCGACACCGGAGCAGACTAAAGCTGTCTTCAAAAACGCACGCCTGATCGGCCGTCGCTTTCGCATCGTCCATGTAAGATTTGGACGAGAAGTGATCGAAGTTACCACTTTCCGTGACAGCCCCCAACAAGACCAGCCAAAAAAAGATCATAACCAGTCAGATAAGGGAATTTTGTTAAGAGATAATGTCTACGGCGACATTCGATCTGATGCGTTACGACGAGACTTTACCGTCAACGCTCTCTATTATGATCCGGAAGACGGCACCATCCACGACTATACAGGTGGCTTAAAAGATCTGAATGAGCGTCAACTAAGGATTATCGGTGATCCAGATGCTCGTTACAAAGAAGATCCGGTTAGAATGCTTCGAGCGGTTCGTTTTGCGGCTAAGTTGGGGTTCAGCTTAACATCCGAAACCGAAGCGCCTATTCGAGAACATGCTAATTATCTAGCCGACATCCCTCCTGCACGTTTATTTGAAGAAGTACTCAAGCTTTTTATATCGGGCTATGCAACCGCAATTCTCACCCAGCTGCGTGAATTCGGCTTGCTCGCTTATCTTTTTCCAGGGACAGAAAGCTACTTGCAGGAAGACGACCCTTATTATCAGAAACTGATCTTTGCCACCGTTGCTAATACCGACAAACGCTTGCGCAATAATAAGCGAGTAACACCAGCATTTATCTACGCTGCTATGTTGTGGCCTTCCTTACATGCACGTATGCATGAACTTATTAATTCACACAAGGTTCCACCTTACGAAGCTATGCAGCAGGCTGCTCAAGGGGTGATCAGCCAGCAGCTTTCCTATACAGCCATCCCCAAACGCTTTTTAATTCCAATGCGAGAAATATGGAATTTACAGCTTCGCTTCGATAAGCGCGATTCACGCCGAGCACATCAAACATTGGAACATCCTCGATTTAGGGCAGCCTATGATTTTTTACTGCTACGTGAAGAGGCTGGCGAACAATTAGATGGGTTGGGAATGTGGTGGACATCATTTCAAGATGCTAATGCTGAAGAGAAGGGGAAATTGTTAAAAGATGTCCCTTCTAGTGGCAAAGGACGACAACGACGAAGGCGCAAAAAACCTCGTAAGAATAATAACAGTGGCGACAACGGTGACAACAAACAGTCATAACATTTCAGTTAAACATACAGTGTTTATTGGCATGGGCAGTAATCTAGGTGATTCACTAGGTGAAATCCAAACCGCCTGTCAGGACATAGCAAATCACCCTGAATTTTCTCTTATCCGTGTTTCCAGCTGGTACCGTAGCAAGGCCGTAGGTCCAGGTGAGCAACCTGACTATGTTAATGGCGCGATAAAAGTAGAAACCGAACTGCCGGCTCTAGCTGTTCTTAAAGAACTACAAAAAATTGAACAACAACATTTACGCGTTAGGGATATTCGCTGGGGGCCGAGGACATTGGATCTAGACATACTTCTTTACGATAGTGATATCATCAGTAGTGATACTCTTACAGTTCCTCATACCCAGATAACCCAACGCAACTTTGTTCTGCAACCCCTGCTTGATATAGACAATAATCTTGAACTACCAGACGGTCGCAAAGTCGCTGATCTTTTGCATATAATTGGCACTGCTGACTTATTTCGAATCGACGAAGAATAACGCTTTTTAATGGGTTACTTTTCGGGTTTATCCGCCCGATTTTCTATTGTCAAAGTCCAATATGAAGGACATTTGGATATAAGTTACTTTCTTTTCACACTATTTATTGGTTACTGCTATGGTCTACGCTGGAGATACCACTCAATCACTAGAAAAGCCCGTTACTATTCTCACTTTGAAAAAAATGAAGGAAAGCGGCGAAAAGTTTATTACTGTTGCTCTGTACGACGCTCCCATGGCAGCGATGGCAGAATTAAGCGGTGTTGAAGTTGTTTTGGTTGGCGATAGCCTAGGCATGACTGTGCTCGGCTATGACAGCACCATCCCAGTTACCATGGAGCAAATGATCTATCACATCGAAGCCGTTTCCCGTGGCAATAAAAAATCATTGATTATGGGAGATCTTCCCTTCATGACATACGCAACCCCTGAGCAAGCCCTAGAAAATGCTGCTAAGGTCATGCGTGCTGGCGCTCATATGGTAAAAATTGAAGGCGGTGAATGGCTAGCAGACACAATAAGAATGCTAAGTGACAGAGGTATACCGGTGTGCGCACATATCGGCTTAACACCTCAGTCTGTTAATAAGTTGGGAGGCTTTCGCGTACAGGGTAGAACACCTGAACAGGCTCGAAAACTAATTAGTGATGCAATGGCTTTAGAGGCTGCTGGAGCCGATATATTATTACTCGAATGTGTTCCAGAAAAAGTGGCAGAAGAAATTACTGAAAATATTAGTATCCCCACCATTGGTATTGGCGCAGGAAAATTCACCGATGCTCAGGTATTAGTTATCAATGATATTTTGGGCTTGACCCCAAAACCACCAAAGTTCTCGAAAAACTTTTTAATAGAGAGTAAAGATATTCCTAGCGCACTAAAAAAATATGCCGCGGATGTTAAAACTGGTGTGTTCCCAGGCGAAGAAAATATTTTCCACTAAGCCCAGGCTTGACTGCGTCTAACACGGCTTACGCCAATTGAATTTACTCATCAAGAAGCGGCTCATCAAGAAGAGACATGGACGTTTCTTTTCGTAAAAGCATTTGGGCAATTAATTGACTCACTTTTTGAGCGTGCGTGAGATGTACGAGATGCCCCCCATCGGCAAAGCGCTCTACCCTAACGCCACCTGGAGATCCAACCTTTTCGGCAAAATCCGCATGACGTGGGTCAACCAATTCGTCTTTATTTCCCTGCACAATAAGCAATGGAGCACGCAGCTTTCGCCAGAGAGGTTTCATCTCTGTCAAGCTGTCTTGCAATGCTAAAACTTCATCATTGGCTTTTACCATTTCAGATGGCAACATCCATTTTACTAATAGCCAAGTAGCAAGATTATTGTACCAGTGTGCCGCAGGATACTGATCAGTTAGATCGCCTGCCAAAACTACAACAGCATCCACCAGTTCTGGATAATCCATAGCTATCCTAGGCACTAGCGAGCCACCGAGTGAATGGCCTACTAAAACTAAGTTATCACTATCGAACATGTGCCGTAATTCAGATAACACCGGCCCAATAAGCTGGGATTGTCTAGCGAGGGATAAGTTACCGTCATCGTTAAAAATCGTCGAGCCTCCCCAACCTGGCCTATCAATGGCAACCAAATTTGCATTCTCTACTAGCTTTTCATCACTCAACTGTGGCGAAAACACAGTCCAGCTACCCGGTGTCCCATGGATAAAAACAATAAGATTCTTAGAGTCGTTTTTACGCATAACATAGTGAATACGAGTCGCTTGGTTGGCGATTAGGTGAGATGAGACAAGCTCCTTGGCGATTAACCCGTCGGCGACATCACCACTTTTAACAATTGCGTCAGGGGCAAAACATGCCGTTAAAGTAACAGTTAAAACTAGCAGCATGAATACTCGCACACCTTGCTTTATTGCAAACAGCATTATCGACATTTCCTCAGTTTAGAGCATAAAAAACAACCAGACATTGAGGCTACCAACAAGTTCCAAAACAACCTCCACTACAGATGAGCAATATACTAGTTCATCCCTCTATAAATTATCCGTTTTCATAAAATATTGTTCACAGATTTAAATTTAGGGTCTGTCAGCGAAATCGGCATTCATCGCTTTTTCTGTTTACAACTGATGAGTTATCAGGGAAAACCTTACATATAACATAAAATTTATCCTATACGTACATTTATCAATCAAAACAGAATACTATTTTGCATATGCGACCAGTGCCTGATAAAGTTTCAAAAAGTCGAGAATGAAATCACAAACCACTAATTTTTTTATTCCTCATAGAAAACGTCTAAACAATTCAAATACACGTACTAACCGTATTTAATATTCCGTCAATCTATTGGCCTGCAGCCATAGGAGAGTTATGCAACAGTTGCCCGAAATATTGAGAGATAATGTAAGACTACTGGGACAGTTACTTGGTGAAACTTTACTTGAGCACGAAGGCCCAAAACTTTACAAGAAAGTAGAAGAAATTCGAGCTCTGTCAAAAACTCTGACCCAAGCGCAAGATGGCGATTCAACCCCTCTAATTGATTTTCTTAGCCAACTCGAAGATAAAGATATATTACCCATAGTCAGAGCATTTAACCAATTTCTGAACTTGGCCAATATCGCAGACCAGGAATATCTGTGCAGTGCTGCTGCTCAAACAGAAGATCGCTTGGATGCCTTACTCGAACAACTAGCGAAGGATACCGGCAAAGACGAACTTAACCAACTGATTCAAAACTTAAAAATCAGCCTGGTACTCACAGCACACCCCACAGAAGTGACAAGACGCACCCTCATACGTAAATACGAAGCCGTGGCCGATACTCTATCTGATATGTCCCGTAGTGATTTACTCACTTATGAGAGAAATAAATTACAAGGCCGCTTGCATCGTTTAATCGAAGAGATATGGAACACCGACGAGATTCGTAGCGAACGGCCAACGGCCGTCGACGAAGCCAAATGGGGCTTTGCCGTTATTGAGAATAGCTTATGGCGAGCAGCACCTGATTTCGTCCGCCATTTTGATCGCATCTGCCGCCGCCGGCTGGGCCAAGGTTTACCTTTGGATATTAAACCTTTCCAGTTTTTTTCCTGGATGGGGGGAGATCGTGATGGTAACCCCAATGTTACCCACGATGTTACCGAAAAGGTTATCTTACTTGGCCGTTGGAAGGCCGCTGAACTCTATCTTGATGATTTCCAGAATATAGGCGGGGATCTTAGTATGCATCAAGCGAGTCCAGAACTACTTGATGCCATTGGAGTGAAGAGCGCCACCCCCTACAGAACACTTTTAGCTGGTATTAACGAGCGTTTGAAAAAAACCATTATTTGGACTGAAGCGCGTCTGAGAGAAGAAAATGTCGCCGAGCCTGAAGATATTATTCGCTCGCAAAAAGAGCTGCTAGACCCTCTGATGATGTGCTACAACTCGTTAATTGCTCAGAACTTCGAACACATTGCAAATGGCCCCCTACTCGATACCATAAGACGCCTCTACGCCTTTGGCATTAATTTACAGCCTCTCGACATTCGACAAGACGGTGACCGTCACGTTCAAGTATTGGACGAGCTAACGGAATACCTGGACTTGGGTAATTACCGCCAGTGGGATGAGCAACAGCGACAAGAATTCTTGTTAGAGCAGCTCGCCAGCAAACGTCCTTTGCTGCCTCACGATTTACCTCTGTCTAATGACTCGGCCGAAGTAATCGCCACTTGCCGCGTGATCGCCAAACAGCCTCGAGAAACCCTTTCTCATTACGTTATATCTATGGCCCAGCAACCGTCAGATGTGTTGGCTGTCGCTCTGCTCCTTAAAGAAACCGGCTCTACTTGGCGAGTGCCTATCGTCCCCTTATTTGAAACGTTGGACGATTTGGATCGTGCCCCGTCGGTGATGAACCAACTTTGGCAAATGCACTGGTACCAACAATACTGCAAAGGCGAGCAGACAGTGATGATTGGTTACTCTGACTCTGCCAAAGACGCCGGTAAAGTAGCAGCCACCTGGGCACAGTACAAAGCGCAAGAAAAACTGGTGAGCTTATCCGAGCAGCACGATATTACTTTGAGTTTATTCCATGGCCGTGGCGGCACGGTCGGCCGTGGCGGTGGCCCAGTGGAAAAAGCCATGGCTTCTCAGCCACCAGGGTCTGTAAAAGGCCATATCCGCGTAACCGAACAGGGAGAAATGATCCGCTACAAGTTCGGTATACCAAGAATTGCTTTCAAGAGCTTATCTAATTACGTGCACGCGACTCTTAAGGCAACCACTGCGCCAACGCCGCCACCTCAGCAATCATGGCGTGACCTGATCGAGCAGATGGCACAAGCCAGCCTCAAATCCTATCGAGGCGTAGTGCGTGAAGACCCAAACTTTGTTCCTTATTTCAGAACCCTTACCCCCGAACAAGAGTTGGGTAAACTAGCACTGGGCTCTCGCCCAGCCAAACGTAAAGCGGAGGGCGGAGTAGAAAGCCTGCGAGCAATTCCTTGGGTATTTGCTTGGATGCAAGTGCGGCTTAATCTACCCAGCTGGTTGGGCTGCTCTCAGGCATTAGAGTATGCTCAGGAAAAATCCCCTGAAGTACTGGCAGAAATGGTAAGTGAATGGCCGTTTTTCTCCAGCTTCTTGGATTTACTTGAAATGGTGGTAGGTAAGGCTGATGGACAAATTTGTGGCTACTATGAAAAGTTATTAGTGTCACCGGACTTACACACCTTCGGCGATCAACTACGTAAAGACTTGATCAACCTGGAAAACCATCTCAATAGCATCAAACAGCAACCGGCTCTACTTGATGATAACCCCCTATTACAACTATCCATTAATGTCCGCAAGCCTTACATAGACCCGCTTAACTACCTCCAAGCAGAACTCCTCAAACGTGAGCGCAGAGCAGGAGAAATAAGCTCAGAGCTGGATCAAGCATTGAAAGTAACGATGGCGGGCATCTCCGCTGGTATGCGCAATACTGGCTAGCTCGTAAGTTCCACATCACAAAGGCTAACATAAACAGCCAAAGGCTCTGACATATGCGCTGATCGGTAAAACAACCGGTTAGCGCCACTCTGGCGAAGGATTCGCACTAGGGCTTTCAAAGCACATCAGGACACAATACAATTGGAGTTTTAGTGTGCTGATCTCAACCGTCATAAAGACGACACAATAAAAAAGCGGTGATATAGTAGTGGCTTAAGCCATTAGAATTAGCCGCGTATCTATCTATGCTATGGAACTATAGAAGTATTTATTAATGTTTGACACCATCCCATTAGAAAGGCCAGAAACCCCACTACTAGACGGCATCGATTGCCCGGCAGATTTACGCAAGCTTAAAGAGAACCAACTTGAGCAGCTTGCCAGTGAATTGCGGGAATTCTTGCTTTTTACCGTCGGCCAGACAGGAGGGCATTTTGGCGCGGGTCTCGGTGTTGTTGAGCTTACCATAGCCCTACACTATGTTTTGAATACTCCCAATGATCGTATTGTATGGGATGTAGGCCATCAGACCTACCCACACAAGATTTTAACGGGTCGCAGAGATGAAATGGCAGGCATTCGCCAATGGCAGGGTATATCAGGTTTTCCCAAGCGCAGCGAAAGTCCTTTCGATACCTTTGGTGTAGGCCACTCCAGTACTTCTATCGGTGCCGCTCTGGGCATGTCAGAAGCGTCAGATCTACTTGGGTTAGGCCAACAAGCTGTGGCCGTTATAGGCGATGGTGCCATGACCGCCGGTATGGCTTTTGAAGCACTCAACCACGCGGCACATACCAAGAGCGATCTTCTGGTCGTACTAAACGACAACAATATGTCTATTTCCAAAAATGTCGGCGGTTTAGCTACTTACTTCTCAAAGATCTGGGCCAGCAAGACATATCACGCTCTGCGGGAGGGAAGTAAGCGCGTACTCACAAAAATTCCCCAGGCATGGGAGCTAGCGCGTAAGACCGAAGAACATCTGAAAGGCATGGTGTCTCCTGGCACAATGTTCGAAGAACTCGGCTTTTATTATGTAGGGCCTATTAACGGCCATGACCTACATCACCTAGTACCTTACTTGCGCAATTTATTGGCGATGAAAGGCCCTAAACTGCTCCATATCATCACCCAAAAAGGGCATGGCTTTGCGCCTGCGGTGAGTGACCCTGTGGGCTATCACGCACTTAACAAAATAGAGCCCAAAGTAAAGGTTAATGCGCCAAAGCCCGCTATATCAAACAAGAAAAAATATCAGACCGTTTTTGGCGATTGGTTATGTGATGTGGCTGCTGAAGACGAATCTCTGGTTGCCATCACACCCGCTATGTGCGAAGGCTCTGGAATGGTTGAATTTTCAGAGGTATATCCAAATAGATTTCATGATGTCGCGATTGCTGAACAACATGCCGTTACTTTCGCGGCAGGACTTGCATGTGAAAATATAAAACCTGTGGTCGCTATTTATTCTACATTTTTACAACGAGCATATGATCAGCTTGTGCACGATGTGGCACTTCAAAACTTGGACGTAACTTTTGCTATTGATCGTGCAGGTCTTGTTGGCGAAGACGGCCCAACACATGCTGGGAGTTTCGATATCTCTTTTATGCGCTGCATTCCTAATATGATTATCGCGACACCCAGTGATGAAAATGAGTGTCGCCAACTTTTGTATTCTGCTTACCATTATCAAGGCCCTTCGGCAGTTCGCTACCCAAGAGGCACAGGGCCAGGTAAGGACATCATCGTAGAAGATCAAAAATTTGCCGTGGGCAAAGGCAAAAAAATCCACAGTGGTCGCAGTGTTTGCATTTTAAATTTTGGTGTTTTACTACCTCAAGTCATGAATGTCGCCAAGAAAAATCAATACACCGTATGTGATATGAGATGGGCAAAACCATTTGATACTGAACTCATATTGGATCAAATAGCTCAGCACGATTACATTATTACTGTAGAGGAAAACGCCGTAGCTGGTGGCGCGGGTGCAGGCGTTATCGAATGGTTAAGTAGCGAGGGCTTTACCATCCCCACTCTTACCATTGGCTTGCCCGACAAGTATTACCAACACGGCAAGCGCGAGCAGTTACTTGATGAAGCAAACCTCAGCAGCAAGGGTATTGAAAACCAAATTATTCAATGGCTAGAAAAACTAGCTACTCGACAAGTGCCACTTTCAAGTACTAGAGTATTCTCTCACTAGAGCCTATTAACAAGTTTTATCCAAGTATCTATTGAGCAGCACAGGAATAATCCATCTGTGTTGCTAGGTAGGCTTTTTCTAAGTCGGGAATGTATTTTTTATGCTTGCGATTAAGCATAGTAAATAAGTATTGTTGATCAATAGGTTCGTCAAAATAAGAGATAATATGCTGATTCAAATGACGGCGATTTATTTCCATTCCGATATCCTTGCTCCAAAAAGTATAGTCACCACGCTTCGCTCTTATCATGCTCAACGCTCCCGTTAGTGAGCTTGCTTGATTGCTACGCTTATAGATAGTGTGGGGAAAACGTTCGAAATAGCGAATACCTAAAATCGGAACTAACGTATAGTTAATCACGTCACTCTCATGGCTAATATCGAGACCCGGGCGTCCATATACCCATAAATCTATAGACGAAACAGGCGTCATAATAGGCAGCAGAGAACTTTCTTCACGGTAAACTTGTTCTATGCGTCCTACGTCACCATCGATGTTCGCCCTCTTAGACATTTCCAGAGAACGTTTTGCTGGTAATTGTACTAGTGATACCCCATGGCCTGCATAGTTAAACGCACAAGTCACTCTTTTTAAAATATTTTTATCACTAAACACATGTTCAGGTGAATATCCTAAAATAAAATTTTCCGCCGATACAACAGGTATCACACTACATAAAAAAACAAAAATATAAATGCGTAAATTAGCCTGCATGTAATACTAGAACCTATTCCTAATAGAGGTAATGTCATAGTTCAACACCTTAACAATAACAACATAAATTTTTAAAGTATTAAAAGGCATATCCTCTAACAAAAACCACATAATATACTTAAAAACCTACTATCAAGATCTTCCAAAAAACCTACCAACTGCATCAAATTCAACAATAGCGCGCTTTAACTCTTGTGTGCAATACTATTTAAATAGGGCTATTTATTTAGTTGATTTTGGTCAAGCTTACTGTTCGCTCTCCTCTTTAGTGCCTGATATAAAATCAGGCAGAACCTTCATTAAATATTCTTGCAGTTGAAAAGGCGATAGCTCAATTGCAATATCTAAACTTCTAACAGACATATCGTTTTTTCTACAGTCCTTAACAAAAGCATCAGCAGCACTTTCTAATATAGCACCAAGATCTAAACAATCATTAAAATATACCTCAGTGTTTTTCTGGCAATATTGCGTGTAAGCGTAAAGCGTTTCAACTACAGCGCTCTTGTAATAAGGCGGATGTAGTTGCTGGGTATAACTATCAATCAAGTGTGCAAAACTCTCTTCACCGGGTGTCATCGAGCGACGAATAGCTTCAGTGTCCAAGGCACACTCTTCGCTTTTCAGATCACCAAAAATAATATACTTTGTGTGCGCTAAACTTTGCCAAATTTGCTTTAAAAAAGTCTCATCGAAGCGTTGAATCAGTCCTCGGGCTGAACGCCATTGTAGCCAATCTGTATCAATTGCATGTGCCTGTTCTGCGGCACTATCTAAAAAGTCTTTATTGCTATGATTTTGTGAGAGGTTAAGTTTAATTCCTTGGGTAAATGTTTTTTTCTGCCTTTGCAAAATATCTGTAAGGCAATCTAAGAACTTAACGGGAGACAAGGAAGCAAGGGTTTCGATACCTTGATAGTAGTCAGATACCTGTTTGTTTTTAGCGCAAAGTGCAAGTAAGTTATGGACGTAGATAGAACGCAGACCATCAAACAAGTCAGGGTTGGTACGAACTAAGGAGCCAATAATAGCTAAGAGTTCCTGGATAAGGCTGCGCTCCAAACAACTTTGAGCAATGTCTTTGATACTCTGTATAACGTCTTCATTAGAAGAAGATAGATGTAACTCTTTATATTGAGTTTCACTGCTCCCTAATACCACAGACAAATGGCGTGAACCTAGAAGACTGAGTCCTTCCGAAAGTCCAGAGTGCACTTTATTTAATAAGGTAAAGCAAAAACGAGCACTTCGCCAGTGATTATTTCTACATGCGATATAGTATATTTGGTCAAATACTTCCAGTAGATATTGTCTACTATCGATATCTGTTTCATCGTGCAGTTGGCGACTATCTGTAAACTGTTTAATTAATACATAAATCCTGCTGTCCACCTCAAAAGCATCAGAGTTTGTTTTTAGAATGTGCTGATACTCATCAACAAAACATTTTGTATCAGCATTAGGGGCATCAGGTAAGTGGTCAATTAAACTTTTATCACTATCAATACCATTAGGATAAATAGGTGTAATACAAAGATTATCTACTATAAATTTACTATTACTCGATGCCCGGTAGGCTAATTTAGCCGATGCATATCCGACACGCTCATTATTAGCTTTCAGCTGGAAGCTACGCAACGTTTGAAAAAGTCTATCTATATCAGCAAGTTTGCAGGTACGCTGCTCTACCATAAATGTAAATACAGCCACCTCAGTATTGAGCCAGTGTTTACGAATATGTGAAATTTCTTGCTCGATCTTATATGCCATACACCTAGCATCGTAGTTTAAGTAATCATCCTCATCACCCTGAATCCAGGACAAGCAAAGAAATTGTGTTCCGTTAATGTCATAAGTTTTCGAGGTTGATAGGCTCTGTAAACGCCGCTTGGGTCGTCCAGTCAAACCAAGAGATGCATTGGCGCCTACTTGCGCATAGGCTTCGACTAAGTGAGGTGCTGAGATTACATTAATCGGACGAATATCATCTAAGGATTCAGCGATAACACCATTTTTAGACAAGAGCTCTTTGACTTCATCATTTTCGGCTAATACGACAAGTGCAATTTCTGGTTGAATAAAACGAGTAGAACGGCGACGTAACCTCAGGGAATCTAAGTCCTGAGTTGTCAGCAGGCCCTCGTCAATCATTAATCCCGTTAAATAAAGACTTTGTGCCCATACTAAAGGAACATTTTCGTTAGCCACTCGTTGTTGACTACGTGGGTGTTTTTTTTCTGCTGCTATATTTTCTTCGGGCAAATAGTAAAGTTCAGGAATTAGGCCAAAACCATCCACTTCAACCATAAGACTTTCAATTTTATCACGGTAATATTTTGCTGTTGCTTCATTCTCATTAAATAGTGCATCGATATATAAGAAGGTGTAAAACAATGGCCATTCCGATTCTACATTTTCAAAATTCGCCAACTCAGTATGCTCATAATAAAGCCTAGAACTATCCTCTAAAACGGTCTGATGACCATCCCAAATGAAACGTTTACAACCGTAGTTGCCACCGAGGGTAGCCAAAATTTTATCTCGGGTTTTAATTACAAGAGCTTCATCACCAACGGCAAATGCAGGAAAACCAATAATACTTAAAAGCGCACTATCCACTTCTTTAGATAGGCTCTCGCGGGGTAATATCGATGCAAGAGTAGCACGAGCAAGAGAAATAGAATCTGCGACAGTGTGTACGATTGCTCTAGGGGACGCATTTTTACCAAACAAGTTAAAGCCGTCGAGAGCTTGCAAAGCGGCTTTCGCCATTCCTAGAGAACTTGCATTAATTTCTGTTTTACCATTATTAATTTTGTTGCCTCGCTCCCAAATACCAAAATCAGGTGTCCGATAAGCTCCAGCAATGTAGTAAATCAAGTTTTGGATAAAGTCCACTTCATCATAGGTAAAAATAATTCTCGAACCTGAAGCAGATATTTGCCCTAGCATTAATAAGAATAGAGATGTCGCATCAATTTGCAGATGGCCCCAGGCATCATCAGCTACCACAGGCAAACCTGTAGCAGTATCGTATTTTGCGTGCAGAGCATCAATCGGATTTAGGGAATGTTTGAAGATTTCAACTTTATCTGCTTGGCGCATCATCGACTGTAACAAGCCACGCATAAGTTTGATAGTAGATTGCTCAAGCTCATCACTGCGGATTTTTTCTCCATGCTTGCGATACGCTAGCCCCAGCGCCCAAACACACATGATCGAGTAGACATTATCTCTTACCCAAGCATCAGTATAGTTACCATGTGTATTAATTGACGTACTGGCAGGAAGCAAGCCAGTGACAGGGTGTTGTCGACGCAGAATAACAACACTCACTTCTTTATAGATACTATCCAATAAATCTATCGATTTTATAGCCATCATTAATTACTACTATTTCTTAATTGCTGAATAACCAACACTAATATCACAGGGTTACATGCTGATAAAAACCTGTATTAGACACTAGTAGGCGTGAGCAAGATAGTCTTAGTTATCAAGTGGTAGGTTCTGATTTTTCACACTCAATAGTAGTATAAGCACTTACATTGTGTGGCAATGAATTTAATTTATCTCCATACAAAAAGCACCAAGTAAAGAAAATCGACACTCTGCTTAAAACGCATAAAAAACAAACATATATTGGCAAGAATGATTATTTCCAGCTAAATAATAGCTTAATAAAGTATGCTATATTGATGTTCTGCACTATTTAACTATACAAGCTGCTCCAGCTTAATAAAAAATCATCTAAAAATATGCTTTACTCTGAGCTAAGTTTTTCAGACACTATTATTATGGCAATGTCGTGAAGTAATATCACAAAAATACTGATTTATTTGTATTTGACATCAAAAACAATTCCAGCTAGTTAACTTATTAGGAGTTTTTGTTACACACAATAGATAGTCAGTTGTTAGATCTAATGCTCTAGGAAACTTGGAAACACATTAGAAGTTGATCATAAAAATTAATAAATACCAGGAAGGACAAGGTCATGCATGTACAGTCTCTTTTTGCCCCCATAAAGTTCTTAATCTTATTACTTGTAAGCATTCTAAAAAAGAATTTCAGGATGTTGCGTCTGATGTGCATACTCGTCATAACGAGTATGTGTATTACTCTCATTATCGGTAAGATTTATCAGCACTGGGATGATCATCCCGATAGAGGAGCAATTGCCATCACCAGTGGCGAATTTGGTGAAGACTTCTCAACACCGGTTTATCTCGATCAAGGTTGGGATAATTCAGATAGCATGTGGTTTTACAACACCACTCAGGGATCGAATTTAATTCCCTATGATTTTTTTCTCGCTCTGGAACTAGCAGACAGCGAAGAGAAATTTAAATCCGATAAGATATTCCATAAGTATCGTTACCTGCCCCAAGCTAAGAGCTTCTTCAACGAAGACGCCCTAGCAGTAGGTTTCACTAAAGACGAATACAAGGGTAGAGACTACATAGGATATACCTGTGCGGCCTGTCATACGGCACAAATTAATTATAAAGGTCAGGCCATTCGCATCGATGGTGGGCCTGCTATGGCTGATATGGTTGGCTATCTCCACGAAATGCAAAAAGCCATGATGACGACGCGGGATGATAAGGCGAAAAGAGAGCGTTTTATCAACAATGTGTTGGCGCTCGATAATGACTATAGCCGTGCTGAAGAAGTGGAAAAAGACTTAGAAAAATGGACGGGAGTTATTCTAAATTACAACACGGTCAACCACAGTAAAGTTAAATATGGATTTTCGCGCCTCGACGCCTTCGGACGCATATTTAACCGGGTATTGCAGCATGTTATCAATAAAGACCAAGCCCGCACCCTAATGCTTATCGCCACCAATGCTAGAGGCGAGCGCATGCTTACCCCAAAGCAAGTGGATGCGGTGCTTAAGGGAGTAGATGAAACAATTATTGGCGACAACCAATTTGCCCTTATTTTAGAGCGGCTGAGCTCGGACGAGGGAGACTACCCTAACCTCAGTTACACAAATATCCTCCGTTTACGAGATTATTTGTTTAACGAACCTAATGCGCCAGTAAGCTACCCCTTTCTTTGGGATATCACTCATTCAGACTATGTTCAATGGAATGGCATTGCCGGTAACGCAGGTGCAGGACCACTAGGTAGAAATGCCGGTGAAGTTACTGGCGTGTTTGCAACTCTTGACTGGCAAGCAAGTGAGCCTTTCTTCAGTCTCAGCGCTCACCTATCAGGCCAAAAGAATAAACACAAAAAAGTGAAGTTCGAATCTTCTACTGACTTAACGAACCTTAAAAGACTGGAGCATCAATTAAAAAGTTTGAAATCGCCCTTGTGGCCGCAAGAAATGCTGGGGTCAATTGACCAGGAGCAAGCGCAGAGAGGTCAGCTCATCTATGCCAACTACTGTCAGTCATGTCACCAGGTGATAGATAGAAATGACTGGGATAGGGTCGTTATAGGCCATATGTCCTCGCTTGAGGACGTCAAGACTGACCCTGCCATGGCTGAAAACAGTATTAACTACAAAGGCAAAACAGGGAATTTCCAAGGGACTTATCAAGGCGTAGATGTGGGTGGAGATATTATTCTTGGCGAAGAAGCACCTGTTGCAGTAATCCTTACGGCAACCACTCGTGGTGTGGTTGCAACGCCAGATCCAGATAAAGGATTTATTAGGCGTTGGTTAGATTTGATTTACACTCTGGCAGGATCATTTTTTGATAACGATATTAAGCCGAGTATTAAACAAGGCACCTATGAGCCTGATACTACAGCCGAGCCGTTTCGATCTTTACTCTCATATAAGGCAAGATCATTAAATGGTATCTGGGCTACCGCGCCTTATCTTCATAATGGTTCAGTACCAACATTGTATGACCTATTATTGCCCAAAAAACGCGAAGGTGATCCTGAAGACGGCCGTTACAGACCCGATACTTTTATGATCGGTACACGGGAGTTTGACCCGAAAAAAGTAGGCTTTGTCTATGAGGGCTATGAGGGGTTTTCCTTTACAACTAACAAGCGCGGTAATTTTAATAATGGCCACGAGTACGCGGCAGGACGCACACCGCAGCCTAACGGAGAGATATTGCCCAGTCTGACTGAAGCTGAGCGCTGGGATCTATTAGAGTACTTAAAAACGCTTTGATAATTATATTAAGAGTAGAAAACAATAACTTATTGTTTTCTACTCTTAATCCCCCCCTTATCCCTCATCTTTGCCTAGACATTATTGTTCAGCAATCAAGGTGCCGCCCTGAGCAGAAAGAAAATCTGTTAAGGTTGGCAATTCTTCAGGTTTAATAGCAAGATTAAAACGTACCACCTGCTGATAATCAACGTCCACCATTTCACCTGAGTGTAAGCTCAGCCAGTGCCGAAGAGGCTGTTCTAGAGCAAACCCACCCTCAACCACAATATCTATAAGCGGGAATTTCGTATACGTTGATATTTTATCCATGACCTGTTGGGCTGCCGAACTATAGGCTCTAACTAAACCTCCAGCTCCTAATTTAATACCACCAAAGTAACGTACAACCACTAGCATAATGTTGCCTACACATTTGTGCTGCAGTACATTCAAAATAGGTTTTCCCGCTGTGCCACTGGGCTCACCATCATCAGACATTGCCACCAAGGCGGGGGACAGGGGGTTACCAATTAAATACGCCCAGCAATGGTGCCTAGCGTCGGGATATTGTGACCGAGTCTCATCAAGACGTAGCAACGCTTGCTCGCGACTGGATGCCGGCAAGGCAATGGCAATAAAACGACTCTTTTTGATTTCATATTCGGATTCACTTACATCCGATAATACTTGATATTCTCTAGACATTAATCCTAACTGACACTCATCATTTGTACATATTTCACTAGCTGATCAATTCTCTCGTTACTCAGCTGTCGATAATCAAAATAGGGACAAACAATAACACGCTTACTTTTGTTAATGGCAAAAAATGCATCTTGCCAATCGATACTAAAGGGCATATTTAACTCAGCAGCATACGTTTTTCCGGCGATAATATGAATACAGTCAAAATCAAAGTTTGGCTTCGAAAATAACAAGGCTTCTTTTGTATCTCCTTGCAGTAAAAATAAATCACGATATTGGCGCCAACCGTTATGACTGTTAGACCATTTAAGCGCATACAAAAACTTGGCATAGACATTAAATATCTTACGCCAATGATTGCCGGTTTGTTGCGCAATAGAATAAACCTCTCCTTTTACCAGGGATCTCATCTTTGTAAGTGCCTGATATTCCGGCATAGGCGGACGATTAGCGATATATACGGCAAGGGAAAAACGTTCCGCCCCCAAACCAATACGCCCGGAGGCATTAACAGCGTCTATCATAAACTACATCTCATAACGATTGTTTCTCATCCAAATTGCCAATGACAGAAAAACAAAAGAAACAATAATGCCTACAAAAACTTCTGGGCCAGATAAAAAACTTTTACTCAGGCTATTCATAAACTCGTGACCATCACCAAAATAATCTTTCATATGATTATTAAAATCAGGAATATAACTTGCGAAAATATTGAATAGCCATGATCGACCAAAAAAGATGTTCTCCACAATTATAATGCCTAGTGGAGGTAGAATAGACCACATCATCGGAGAACCAGAAGTTGATGATGATACCAACATCAGCCAACTATAAATCGGTGAAAACCATAAGCCACTGGCAAAAATAAACAACAAGGCGCTGAAAAAAGCTAAGACAAGACCGGAGTTAAATAATACAAGACCTATATTCCCCAAACCAAGAATAAAACTGAGTAAAGTCACGATAATTAAGAGTATAAGAATAGTAACGAGGCTGATGATCAACGCCGAAACAGGAACAATAAGCAGCCCTGTTAAAAATTTCACGAGAACATTATGAGTTTCGGAAATGGGCATGGATTTCCAAAATAAAATACTGCGATCTCTACGATCATCGTATAGAGAACCGAGTAAATAATTCATCGTAACCAAAGTAGATATAGAAATAAAAATATAAAAAAATACCACTACAAAAGTATGCAGAGATGGACGTATCTGATCTACTGAAATATTTTCAATATCAATTACAAAATCTTGCGGAAGATCATTATTCAAATAGATCTTAGTTAAAAATGTAATCAAAACAAATAAAAATACTCCACCCAAGGCAGCAAACACACCAAAGAAAGATTTCTTATGCTCCCACAACTCTCGCCTAAAAAGCATTATAAATTTTACTTTATTCATGACTGCCCTCCTTATTTTTGGTTTGATGACTTGATCGTCGCTAGAAATAAATCTGCAATATCCGGTGTTTTTATTTCCCCTAGCTTTTTCAGCATCTCCAAGTTACCAGAACGATAGATCATAACTGCTCCACCTAACATCCTCTGCTCAGACAAAGGAGAAAGTTCTCGGGCTAGCGATATATTTTCATCTCTCACTTCAAGTGCTACATAATGATTAGGAATATCATCTAAACACTCCTGCAATATAATTTGGCCTTGATCGATAAATATTACATCCGTGAGAATATTTTGAATTTCTTCTACTTGATGGGTAGTGATAATAATTGTTTTGTTCTTATCATAGTACTCAGTAAGCAATCTGCTATAGAATTCTTTACGATGAATAATATCTAACCCTAAAGTCGGCTCATCGAGAACTAATAACTTAGCATCAATAGCCATTACTAATGCCAAATGTAACTGGGTTATCATACCTTTAGATAATTGACGAATTTTTTTATTGTGCTTAACTGAAGTGCTAGCGAGAAAACTCTCTGCTTTTTCACGATCAAATTTTTGGTGAATACCTTGTACAAAGTCTAACGCTTGAGAGACCGTCATCCAGCGAGGTAAAATCGCAGTATCAGCAATAAAACACACATGCTCTAATAGTTTAGTACGTTGTTTTCTGGGTAAAAAACCTAAAACATCTAAGTTTCCATCTATAGGAGTTAGACCTAATAAAGCTTTCAAAAGTGTTGTTTTGCCTGCACCGTTAGGCCCAATAACACCTAAGACTTGTCCAGCACTAACATCGAATGTGATGTCATTGATAACTTTTGTAGACCCATAGGTTTTATGTAACCTCTCAGCCTTTATAATAACCTCAGTCTCCGCGCTATCTTTCATTCTCCCTCTCCTATTGTTTTAGCTTTTCGACTACATCACTTGTTGAAATACCTAGTTCCTTAATGCGTAGAATAAATTCCGGCAGTTCACTGTTAAAAAATTTTTCTTTTTCTTTTTCCATAATAATATTCTTTGCGCCTGCGATAACAAACATGCCTAAACCCCGTTTTTTCTCTAGTAATCCTTCAGCAACTAATTGCTGATATGCCTTAGATACTGTGAGGTGATTGATATTAAGATCACTAGAAACTTCTCTCACAGAAGGTAACGCAGCCTCTTCCTGGTAGGTTCCATTTAATATGAGCGATATCACTTTGCTTTTTAATTGACGGTATATTGGCTCACCATCTTTCCACTCACTATGCATCATTACTTATCTACCTTTTTTAACCTAAACACAACGAACAAGCGCTAGCCCCCTATCTATGCGACAAAGAGATATTCCTTATATGGTGATATACATTACTATAACACCCCAACCCTAATTTGCAATAGATTGTGACTTTCTTTTCATCCTTATATTATGGGCATCTTTAAGAATTGGGCTTGACCGATACAACGACAATACTCTACCCTCAGCCGTAAACTAACGGAGATAATAGGCAAGTGAAAATAAAACGATGTCCTTGGGCAGAAGCAAGCGCCTTAGAAATAGAATATCACGATAAAGAATGGGGTGTTCCTGTACACGATGATAGGCTTCTTTTTGAAATGTTAATTCTTGAGGGAGCACAGTCTGGGTTAAGTTGGTCTGTAATACTCAACAAGAGGCAGGGGTATTTAAAGGCCTTCGACAATTTCGATGCGAAAAAAATAGCTCGCTATACAGAAAAGAAAGTTGAAAAATTATTACAAAACCCTGAGATCGTAAGGCATAAATTAAAAATAAATGCCACAATAGAAAACGCTAAACGATTTTTAGAGGTACAACAGGAATACGGCAGTTTCGACAGTTATATTTGGTCTTTTGTCGACGGTAAACCTATTCAAAATAAATGGAAAAGCGCATCCGAAGTTCCAACGAGTACAAAAGAATCCGACGCTATGAGTAAAAGCCTCAAGAAAAAGGGGTTTAAGTTTATAGGTAGCACAACATGTTATGCTTATATGCAAGGAGTGGGAATGGTCAACGATCATCTAACTACGTGCTTTAGGTACAAAGAAGTAAAAAATTTAAGTAAATGAAGCGTCTAATAATGGGCCTCGGCCTATGCGAAAGTCTGACGAGATTAATATATGCAAAAAGTTAATTTAGAAGAGAAATTTCGCCTATTCGATCAATACTTTACACCTAAAATTGTTGGTGAGCTGAATGGGCAATACATAAAAATTGCCAAATTTCTGGGAGAATTTTCTTGGCATACACATGAAGGTGAAGATGAATTTTTTCAGGTAATCAAGGGAAGTATCATTATTCACTTGCGCAATGAAAGCATTACCCTCAATGAAGGCGAGTGCTTTATTGTCCCCAGGGGGGTAGAGCATAAGCCACAAGCATTAGAAGAAGCACATATTATGATGTTTGAGCCCAAGTCAACGGGGCATACTGGGACACTAGAAAATGAACAAACTATTGCTATTGAAAATCAACAATGGCTCTAAGTTGGATACTATCAAATTCAGTTAATATCATGCTCTTCTCGTATCACCGATAGTTTTTCATTTACTCTGGATACTGCATTCATACACATTTTCATGATGTCCGCAAGCTTTGCCAATTCCTGATCAGAGATAGGCTGAACATCGCCTGCGTTATTTTTATAAAAAGCCGTCAACTCATCTAAATCAGATTGTATTGAGGGTTTGTATTTTTCAAGTAACGACCAATTTTTTGATATATCAGTTGTAAATTCAACAAATAACTGTTCCTGGGCAGCGTAAGTTGTATCTGAAAAATTCCGCCAAAAATTGTCTGCATACTTTCTGCTAGATTGTGCTAAATCCCTGTACATAAGTGGCACACTAGAAAACCACTCTACAGTATCTTTAGAAGGGCAGCTATTACCAATATTATCGCGGGAATGGTAGAACCCCACGAGGTTATCAACATATTCTTTCAAAGGCTCGTAGCACATTTTGATGGTGGCAATCGGTGTCGCAATATCATGCATTAAACGAGCTCCAGCATCATATAACTCCCGTTGGTTGACACCCATACTCTTAACAGCTTGATCTTAATCTTCAGCAGCTTTTAGTTGCTTCTCTTTAGCCAACTCAGGATTGAGGTGATAGCATAAAGCCTCCATAAGCTTTGTTTTATTTAGTGGCTTATGAAGATACACATTCATACCGGCATCTAGACATGCCCGCGTTGCGATAAATGAAGGGTCACCACCTAGGCCAATAACAGGTATGGATTGTAATCCCAATTTACGGTTAGAGCGGATTTCACGTACAAGATCTATACCACTTTTATAAGGCATGTTGAGATCGGCAATAATTGCATGACACTCGACCTTTGCTAGCGCCTTCATAGCATCATCAACGCTGAAAACATTGAGTATCTCTACATTCATATTCTCAAAAGCTTCGTTGAGAATCATGTGATTGATTTCTTCATCATCCACATACAATATAGTTTTGCCAGCTAAGCCATTACAGCTTTCCGATTCGCTACATACTTTTAGCTTACCAACTTCAGATGGCTCCGCGTTACCTTTAGTCTTGGGGAATATTAAAGTGAATTTTGTATATTCCTCCTTGACCGAATCGCATAAAATATCGCCACCAAATGCTTTCATTGTGCGTTTACAATACGATAACCCAAGCCCAGTCCCACCACTTTTCTTATCTGAATAGAATTCATTGAACAGCATGGGAATTTTTTCTTTTTCAATACCTGGCCCAGTATCCTGAACTTCTATCGTATTGTAATGAACATCTCCCCGAACCGTTACAGCGATATTTGCCTCAGGGTAGTGACTTATGTAGTAAAGCGCATTTTTTAATAAATTAAACACTATATGATCAAATAGCATGCGCTCAATTTTTAACGTAAAGTCTTTATCGACACTTACCTGAACTCTTGACCGCTCATATTGATTTCTATAGGCATAATTCTCAACGGCACTTAAAGTTGCATCTTTAGCAGAGATGTATTCTAAATTTCCCAATGAGATTAAATTGCCTTTGGTCTCATTTAAAATCATATCGATTACTTGCAAACCATGGAGTACCGTGTTCTTAGTATCTTGCCACTTCTCTTTTTTTTCGACGTTACTGTGGGAAACTCTCTCTTCGTAGGATTGCTCAAGCTTGTACAATTGATAGAGCACTTGGCTTAGAGGCGTTCTCACTTCGTGGGCAATACTACCTGCAAGAGAGTACATCGTCATTTGCTGCTGTTTTATTAGAGCAGAAAACAGCAATCCAGTTATCATCGTAACACTGATATATAAATGCAGAGTGAGCACTAATATAAAACCGCTATATGTATCAGAAAAGGGACCTTGACCAATAACGGTATGACGAACAGCCTCTGTGCCTACAAATAGAACCAATAGTGCAACTGTAATTCCCGAAAAGCGCAAGGCACTCCATAGTACACACGGCAGTAACAAATAAGGCAGCGTTCTGGTTAAACTGGTTGTACTTGCCTCCAAACTAAATACATATTCGGTTAAGAGGAAGGTAGTAATTATAAGAACTAAAAACTCAATAGTTTTATACGTGTTGGAATATTCAATTATATTTTTAAAAGAAAAGTTTGAGCTTGTCAATAAGAGTAAAACTAATGGCAAAGCCATTATTGTACTTCCAGCATTATCAATAACACCACTTGCCCATAATTCAAATGGTGTTTTCATAAATCCAGCTCCTAAAATACTCACGGAGAAACAAGCACTGATCATCGAACCGGCGATAGAAGTCAAGAACAAAATTGTAATAATTTCTTTTACAGTCGCAAAAGTTATTTTTCCAGGAAGGAAATACCTAACGAGGGCAGTACCTGAAACAGTCTGAATAATGTTCGCAGCGAGCGCTCCGAACATAATCGTCCACGAGTAATCACCAGTGGCATACATGCCGATAATATAACCCAGGCTCATAACACAAATATAGTGTAGCCACTGCTTTGAGGGCTTAATTAAGAAAAACCCAAATGCTACACCATTAGCTGGCCAGAATAAGGCAACAGCTTCGACTCGACTTTCAAGCCCTATAATTACAGCTACATAATACAGTAGCCCAAACAGGCATAGATGATAATAATCACCAGACCACTGAACGTTCAAAAGACTAAAAATTCTTCTCAACATAATATAGCTATTAGATAGGGCTCTTAATTGTACCTTAAATAGCTAAGCGAACAGCATAATGCCGCGCCAAAATACTATTTACGATGCAGAAAGTGGCTGAGCCACTGGTTTTTTCCCACGTCTTTTTAATCGAAGACCAATATTCACGAGCTTATCCAGTTCTTTAGGGAGTCCAACAAAACAACCTTCAGAGATTTGTTCAAAAATCGCTAATGAACCAGGGTAGACTAAAGTATTATGACCAAGGGAAATCATGTAACAAGTCTCGGCGAGCTCTTCGAGAACATAACGACAGGACAAGTTAACAGCATTCTCCGTTGCCAAAATATCGAAACTCTCTGCTCGCAAAATAAACTGTCGCGCAAATCCTCTAACAGCTTCTCGAAATGATTCCTGCTCCTTGAATAGAGTTTGTAATGCTTCATGATATTTTATAACACTGCAATTATCATAAATTTCTGCTCCCCGAATAACTTTGAAAGGCTTTCCAGTTTTCGTATTTTTGAGTATATGTTGGTGCGTTCTTAAATAATAATCTCCCAATCCTAGTGCATGATTTAAACTATCTTCTGCTCCTAGATCTTTTCTAATTTGCAGAGTAAGTCGATGCACATTATCGCCTAGCAAGAAGGTACAATCCGAAAAACGATTTGAAATCCAATCGACAATAGAGGCCAGCTTGCTACCTATAAAGCTGGGGTTTTCCAGACTAATACCCACAAAGCAACTTTTATAAGTACTAATATCGGCTCTCGCTTCAGCAGGAACACATGTGCGAACCTCAGCTTTATAACGAGCATTATTTGATTGATTAAGTGGGATAATAATTTGATTTTTCATAAGTCTTCTCTCTGCTTTATTGAAGTATTTTTTCTAATGAAGAACTAATAATGATTCGAAGAAGCCAGAGAGGCACGTATTATTTTTATTGTCATAGTAACGTGCAGTAGAAGTTACAGAAAATATAAAGCCCTTCGGCCTTATTTTAATAAAGCTATGCATAAAATATAATTTTATGAAATAGAAGAATAGGTTTGCTATAACAATTTAAAGTATCTAGAAAAACATATATTATTTATGAGCAAGCACTACTTTTTTAAAAGAAATAGTGTTTTAATGTTGAGATAAGTTATTTTTATGCAACAGCTCATGCAAATATATTCCGCTTTCTAAGAAATTAATATTCAAAAAGGATAAATATAATATTGTAAGCATTTAAATTTAGAGAAATAAAAGAGAAGCAATAACTTAAGAGGA